>SPBQ01000418.1 GCA_004525875.1 Myxococcales bacterium | reverse complement strand
CGGGAAGCCCTCCCCACCCGGCGGAGGGTACCGTTGACCGCACCCTGCGACCGCTCATCACACGCCGCGCCAGCCACATCGCGGCGACAGCGAGCACTCAGCTCAGTTCTGCGGCTTGAGCGTCGTCCCCTTCACCTCCCACAGCCGCGCGTGCTCGGTGCTGTAGGAGCCGGCCTCGAGCGTGGTGTGGATGAAGTGATCGGTCAGGTCAGCCTTCGACAGATCGGTCTTGACGGTCGAGAGGCTCAGCTTGGCGTTGCCCTTGGCATTGATCTTGAGCGTCGCCTTCTTGATGCCGTCGACGGCGCCCACGGGATCGGTCAGACTCCACGAGGCGCCCGGTTTGTTCACGGTCATCGTCCCGGCTGGGATCGTCGCCGTGTAGATCACGTCGTCGTCGACGAGCGACAGCGTGATGTCTTCGGTGTCCGGCGCGAGCTCCTCGGCGGCGCGCTCGAAGCTCGCTTTGATCTTGAGCGTGTCCGCGCCGCCGCCCTTCACCTTGATCACGGACTTGAAGCGACCGAACGACTCGGGCGAGTAGAAGATCGGCGAGGTCCAGGCGCGCTCCTGGATCGTGTGCGGCCGGTCCTCGTTGCAGCACTCCTCCATGCCGGCGGGAATGGTCCCAGGCAGAGCGCAGTCGATACCCGCGTCATTGCACACGTACTGACTCCACCGGCACATTGGATTCTCGACAACGCGAACGTAGTAGAACGCGCGCTGGCTCGGCAGGAAGTCGGGGTCCTCCCATACGGCGCACAGCGAGTCGAAACCGGCGCCGGACGGCGTGCAGGTCGTGGTGTCGACCGAGGCGCCGTTGTCCGGGTCGCCCGCGACGTCGATCACGCGCTCCTGCGTCGAGCCGGTCGAATTGACCCAGCCCTTGATGATCTGCACGCGCTGCAGAGGCGCCGACGCGACGCTGGCGCCACCGGGATCCTTGAGCGCGAGAACCGTGAACACGGGGCTCTTTTTCTTTCGCAGCGCACCGAGATCACCGCCCATGGGAACGCCGCGCCGGTAGCCGGTGTCGACGAGGTCGGGGCTGCCGCACAGGTCCGCGTCATAGTCGCCGCCAAAGAAGCGCACCGTCGGACGCGTTCCGCTCGTACCGTAGACCTCTCGCCGACGCATCGCGGAGAAGATCGCGTCGCGTGAGTTCTCCTCGGCCCACACGACGGCCAGGCCGCCACCTTGGGCTTCCATCCCGCCAAGCGGCGACTCCGTCACGCTCGCCACGACCAGCGCCGGCGTGCCGTCGCGCGTCCCGAGGTGGCCTGACTTACCGTAGTCCGCCTCGTTGACCATTCCCGGTACGGCGTTGTGAGTATCCGTGCTGGCGATGATGCCCATCTTGAACGGATTGGCGCCGATCGCTTCCTCCAGCTCCAGGCCCTCCTTGAGGGCGTTGCGGACGAATAGCCTGGGGTCGTAGGTCGTTCCGCTGCCCGGCGAGACGCCGAGCAATACACCCGTCATCTTCTCGAAGCCGCACAGCTCGTCGCTCGACAGGACTCCGGGGCGACACTCCGAGTCGCCCTTGTGCTGGGTGATCTCCACGAGCGGCTCCATGCGCGCGCGAAACGCCGCGTCGGCCCCCGTGTGCGGCGAGCCATCGATATTCTCCGGAACGAACATCGCACCGCCGCTCAGGTTCGAGTTGTGCGGGATCGCCAGAACGTCGCAGCCCGCGATGCCGTCGATGCACTGGCTCTGCAGCTCGGGCCACAACCCCTGGAACTGCGGCTGCTCGACGCCGGTGATGGGTAGCGACGGGACCTTCTCGTTGCGGAAGATGACGTTGCGATGGAGGTTCGATGCCAGCGGAGCGCGCGTGTACTCGTATGCATTGAACGTCGTGAACACACACGCATCGCTGCGATCGTAGTGCTCTTCGGCAGCGTCCTGAGTGTCCGCCCAGACCAGCGATGCCTGATCGGTGCAGATGGTGCCGTCCACGCCGCAGAAGTCGTGGCGGAAGGGAACGGGCACGGCGGCATACTGGGCAATGAAGAACGCAAAGGCTCCCGTGCCGCCATCGAGCTGCGGGATGTTGTCGCGGTACTCCTGACAGACAGGATCGCTGTACTCCGGATGGCTGGGCGTCAAGCAGATCGACGTTTCGCCCATGAGCTCGCCGTGGTCGCTGATCGCGGTGAAGTCGAGCGGGCGGCGAAGCTGCGCCGTTCGCGCGGGGTTCATCATCGCATCGTAGGGTGGCAGGCCGGTCGGCAAGCCCTTGGCGAACGCATATGCGCCGCGCGGACCTTCGACGACGCCACCGGTCACCGCGTCGAACGAGAGGGCCGTGTGCACGTGCGTGTCACCGTAATGCGGCTTGCGTAGCTGGTCGTAGTCGAGGCAGTCGGCACGCGTCTCGGTACGCGCCCACGGTGGAGGTCCCTGAGCATCGGCGGGCATCGGCACCACGGCCGAAGCCAGGATGAACGCGGCAACCTTGGTGACGGCGCTGACTGCGCTCGCCGCCAGGGTGGCCGGGTCCCTCGGGATCGAATGGCTCATGACTTTCCTCCGCTTGGGTTACCGTGGCGCGCGACGAGACCGTCGAGCAGCGCAGTGAGACTCAGGTCGAACAGTGCGTCCATGTCGAGCGTACGCACGTGCGCGGGAAGCTCGCGGGTCTCCGCCATGTCGGATTCCTCGAGCGCCTGTGCCGCTCGCTTCAGGACGAACGTGTCGGGCTTCGTCGGCATGCCGTGGGCGCTGCGGGCCACCTCCAGCGTGACGAATCCGATGGTGTGGTAGAACACGACCATCATCGTCTCGACGAGCTCGCGGTCCTCGTAACCTGCATCGCTCACGATCTCGCCGAGTGCGTAGTTCAAAGGCAGGAACCCGAAAGGGAACGTCCGCCGAAACGCCGGAGCGAGCACGATGTTGGGATGCTTCAGTAGCTGGCCGCGGAACCACCGGCAGATCTCGAGGCACCGCTCGGTCCAGGACGTGCCGATCGGTGACGGCACCTCCATCGAGCTGAGCACGAGGTCGACGACACCGTCGACAAGATCGTCCTTGCCATCGACGTAGGAGTAGAGCGAGTTCGGCGCCACGCCGAGCTCGGCGGCGAGCTTACGGATCCCGAGCGACTCGACACCGTACGTGTCGACGTGACGCAGGGCGACCTCGAGCACGCGCGCGCGGTCGAGCCCCGTCGTGGCCGAGTTGGGCGGCCGGCCGGGCGGCCGGCCGCCGGCGACCCGCT
>SPBQ01000061.1 GCA_004525875.1 Myxococcales bacterium | reverse complement strand
GTCGACGGCAAGACCGATCATCACCGACGCGATCATGGCCGTCCCTGTGCTGAGCTCGATACCTGCCAGCGACATCACGGCGCCCGTCCAGACGATCGGGAAGACGTTCGGTGCGATCGCCAGCGCCGCAATCCGCCATGACCGGAACACCACACCGATCGCGGTCACAACGACGAGCAGCGCCACCCCGAACATTGCGACCTGGTTGCGAACGATGCGGTTCGAGTCGAGCGCCACGTGATAGAAGGAACCCGTGGTCACGACGTCGTAACCATCACCGAACACGTCGCGCGCGTCGGCGCCGACTTCCTCGATCAGCCGCGCTGCCCTCGCCGATCCGATCCGGTGCACCCGGACGCTGAGTCTCACGCGCGTGAGATCCTCGACCACGAGGCGGCGGATCAGCGCATCGCGCCCCTCGGCGACGAGCTCGAAGACATAGGCCAGATCGTCCGACGACTCCGGCAGCCGCGGCTCGCCACCATACTCGGCCGCCGTGAGCTGTTCGACCACCGGTACGATACTCAGTACACCGCTCACCCCGTCGCGCCGACGCGCCTTGCTCGCGAACGCAGCCATGCGCTCGACATCTTCCTTCGCGGTGAGCGGATACCGATCGCGACGGGCAACGGCGATCTCGAGCGACGCCACACCCCCCACGGCTCCATCTATGTATTCGGTGTCCGTGCGCAGCTCGGCGCCGGGGCGAAGGAAACCGACGAGGTCGGTGTCCGTCCTGACCCCCGGCAGCAGTGCGAGGGCGACGAGCGTCAGCGCGGTCGCCGACAGTAGCACAGACCACGGACGCGCCGACGCCACGGTCGCAGTCGCTCGGAGCAGTCGATCCACCACACCGCCGGGTCGGCGCACGCCGTCGCCCGCGTCCTCGGGTAGGAACGTCAAGGCCGCCGGGATGAGGATCATCGCGACCACGAATGAGGCCACCACGCCAAACGCGGCGAAGACGCCGAACTGGCGGACGGCGGGCGTGTCGCTGATCGCAAGCGAGAGCAGTCCCAAGACTGTCGTCAATGCCGTGAACGCGCAGGGCGTCCAGAGCTCACGCACCACCGCCGCGGCCCGCTCGAAGCGATCGCCGGCGCCCCCGGGCGCGGTGGCGGGCGTCTCGAGACAGCCGTGATACAAGTGCACACTGGTCGCCACCGACAGCACCATCACCACCGGCGGGAGCAGCGAGGTGATCGTATTGAGTGGCAGGCCTGCCAGCGAATAGACTCCGACGGTCCACACGAGACTCGTCCCGGTCACGACCAGCGGCAGGACCACGGCGGCGACGCGGCGGAAGTGCAGCGCAAGCAGGAGAGCCAGAACGACGACCGCGAGTGGAATCAGGATCTGCTGATCTCGCGTGACCAGCCGCGCGACGTCGTACTTCTGCACAGCAAGCCCCGTAACGCGTAGCTCGAGGCCGGCTAGGCGCCGATCGCCTCGCAAAGCGCGGACCGCGTCGACGAGATTGCCGCGAAACGCGTCGTCCTCGGCACGATCCTCGAGCTCGGCAATGACCATCGCCGTGCGCCGGTCCCGCGAGATCAGCACGCCGGTGAGCTCGGGATTGCGATCCAGCGCCGCGTTCAGCTCGAGCACCGCTCGCTCCTCGCCCAGCGGCGGCCCCACTAGCGGCATCGTGTCGGCACCGATGCGGCCGGCAACGATCTGCGAGCCGCGCGTCACGCTGTGCACGGAGCGCACGCCCACCATTTCCGCGACGAGATCGGAGACGGTCTGAACGGCTTCGAGCGCACGTCCATCGAGGCGATCCGGCGCCGTCAGAGCGACGAGCACGTCCTCGTCGTTACCGAACGCGCGGCGGAACTCTCCGTACACCTCGACACGGGCATCGCTCGAGGCGTTCATCGACTCGTTGCTGCGTTCCACCTCGACGCGTGAGGCTGGAAACGTCAGCAAAGCAGTGACGAAAAGAAGCACGGCGAGCGCCGGACGGCGTCCGGCCTCGATCATGCGGGCGAGCGCGGACATCTCGAAGAGGCTTGCGGCCTTGCGCAGCCAGACCTCCGTCAGGGATAGTACCGCACCTCGACGCGGTTACCGTCGGTGTCCCGCAGATACATCGACGTCCCCTCCCCGTGTGCCCCCCACAGCGTCGTCGGCTCCATCTCGACAGGCACGTGCGCCTCGGCGATCCGCTCGCGAAGTCCGTCCCATTCTCTCGCGTCCACGCACATGCAGAAGTGGTCGAAGTTCGATTTCACACCGGCCCGCGCTTCGTCCGACGCGTCGGACGATGACTGATGGGCGCGCCAGAGCTCGGGCGGGAAGATGTCGATGAGCGTGTCCGCATTGAGCCGCACCGACGGAAACAGCACCTCGCCGCGGCGCCACTCCTCCACCCGTTCCCCCTCGAGCCCGATCACCGAGCCGTAAAACTCGAGCGCGCGTTCGACGTCGCGCTCATTGACGACGACGTGGTCCATGATTGCCTTCACGATGTCACCTCACGAGCGCCGTGGCGCCGCGACGCCGTGACGCTGTCCACGGCGCGCTAGTGGCCGGGAACGCCGACTGGGCCCGGCTTGAAACGATAGATGTGATACGGCGCGTTCGCCCGCATCGTTTCTCCGCTCACGAACAGGACATGCTGCAGTGAGCTACAGGTGACGTAGAGCCATCCGTTCGGCCCGAAGCTGAAGCCGTCAGGCCATCGCAGCCGCTCGTCTTTCACGAGCGTCGTCAGCTCGCCGTCGGGCGACAGCGACAGCACTGCAGAGTGCTCCATGTCGGAGAGGTACACGTTCCCCTCGAGATCGGTCGTGATGCCGTCCGACAGTGTCTTCGCAGCGAAGCTCTCGATCGCAGCGTCGACCAAGTGCGGGGCGAGCGACTCGTCGTCGAGGACACGCCGCGGGATCCGATAGAGCCGGTCTCCGGTGACAGGGCCGTAGTACAGCCAGTCGCCGTCGCGATCGAGCGCGATCGAATCGACGCCGATTCGCAGTTCGACGAGCCCGTAGACCACCATGTCACGGCCCGGCGCCTGGATGATGTAGGGCCTCGGCTTCACCGTGTAGTGGCCGTCGAGCACGCGCCGGCTCGTTCTCGTTTTGACGTCGAGCACGACGATCGCCGGTCGGTGGATCAGCGGGCTGGTCTCGGCGATGTAGACCTTGGTTCCGTCAGGTGAGACCTGGAAGTCGTTCAGCATCGAGCCGAGACCGGCCACGTCCGGCGGGAACTCGTAAGACATCAACAACTCGTCGGTACCGAGATCGAAAGCGTTGATGCGCGGCTGACCGCGCCCGAAATCGGCGAAGTCGAGCACCCAGAGCCGGTTCTGCCGGTCGATGCGCAACGACAGGATCGACTGGAAGTACGGAATTCCTTCGCCCGCGCCCTGCTCCCCCTGATACTCGGCGTTCGGATACGGGACGGGCTTGCCGTCCACGAGCTCGACGACCTTGACCGGAGGCTTGCCGTCCGGGTGCAGCGTGAAGAAAACACGGCCGCTCTCCGACACAGCGATATTGCCCGGCGGGTAGTCGAGCTCGACGACGGTCTCCAGCACCGACCCGTCGTAGATCGGGGTCGAGGTGAGATCCGGCAGACGGTCGCCGCCGCCGAGCAGGATCCGCATGGCCGCCAGCACCGCAACCGCGACGAAGACCGCGACGATCAGCAGCGTCCGCACGAGCTTCAAGGTCTGGTGCTCCGGGCCATGGATCCCTCAGGGCAGAAGCGCCACGAAGCGACGCGCATCCGCCGGCGCGATACCGACCAAGTCACCGAACAGCAGCTCCTCGGCCGTGTACCGCCTGCCGTAGTATGCCTCGACGGTGTCGCGGTCCTCACCGAGGTAGCCCCCGTCCAGTGCCACTCCGACGAAGCCCCCTTGCGTGCTCGCGTACGAGAGGATGTCGGAGGTGAAACGTACGTCGACTTCGGCCGATGCACGCCGACCGATCGGGCCCGCGGCGACGCTGATATCGCCGCCGAGCATGACGTTGCTCCGCAGCAAGGCGCGCACGCCCTCCTCGCGACGGAAGAACAACACCAGCTCGGTCGATTGGACGCCGATCTGCAAACCGAAGCTCGGCCCCGCCATCGTGATGAACGCGAGCTGGCTCCACTCGTAGTTGTCGTCACGGCACGTCAGGATCCCCTTCCCGTAGCGCGCACCGATCCCGAATGCGCCCTTGACGAGATTGGGGACGACCGCGACACAGCGCGCGTTCGCGAGAAGCGAGCGCGGTATACGAGCGTCGCGTCCCTCGCTCAGGTCAGCGAACACCTCAGCCGACCACCTGATGAGTTTGCGTGCGTGGCCCTCGGCATGCGCGGCCCCCACCATCGGCCCCGCAAGCAGCAACCATCCGAGCAGGAGCCCGGTCGCTATCACGAGCGGTAGCGGAAGAGAGCACGGCCTGCAGAATCTGGTCTGTGCCGTCACGCCGTCTACCTAGCCGACCCGGATTCGGGACGCGAACGGCATCGGATCTCAGGGCGCAGCGGGGATCATGCGTCGTACGGTGCCATCGAAACCGAGTACGTACAGCTCCCCGCGCGCGTCCTCGCCGAACGAGCTGATGCTACTGACGCCGCCGAACGCGGACGTCACATCCGCCTCGTTCGTGGCCACGCCGCCGACCTGCTCGAGCGTGTGCACGAAGCTGGTGCAGAAGTCGCCGTAGAAGTACGTGCCCCGCAGGTCGGGCAACGCACAGCCGCGGTACACGAAACCGCCGGTGACCGAGCAGCCCTGGGAACGATCGTACTCGGTGATCGGGAGCGTGAACCCGGCCGGCGGGTCGGCACAGTCGGCTGCGGGTGCCGGCTCGAAGCAGCTCGTCCCCTCGAAGAGGTCCCAACCGTAGTTCTCGCCGCCGGCGCTCGTACCGGGTGCGTAGCTGACCTCTTCGATCGCGTTCTGGCCGACGTCGCCGATGTAGAGATCATCGTTGGCGCGGTCGAAGCTGAAGCGCCAGGGGTTGCGCAAGCCCTTGGCCCAGACCAGGCCGAGCGGATCGCCGGCACCCGCGGCGGGGTTCTCGGGAGGCACCGAGTAGTAGGGAGAGGCTTCAACGTCCACGTCGAAGCGCAGCATCTTGCCCAGCAAGCGCGTGTCATCCTGG
Organism: Myxococcales bacterium; assembly: GCA_004525875.1. The sequence goes on along the minus strand of SPBQ01000061.1, from coordinate 3,929 downwards.
CCGTTCTCCTGCGGATCTCCGCCGCCACCACCGTCGCCCATCCCCGCGTACAGGAACCCGCGGGAGTCGAACGCGAGCTGTCCGCCGTTGTGGTTTCCAGCGAACTGGTCGATCACGATCAGGACCTCCTCGCTGCCCGCGTCGGCCAGGTTCGGGTCGCTGCTCACACGGAACCGCGAGATCACCGTATCGCCGTTGGCCGCCCCGCTGCCACTGCGCGTGTAGTTCACGAAGAACCGCCTGTTGGTCGCGAACTGGGGATGAAACGCCAGGCTCAGCAGCCCCCGCTCGTTCGAAGAGGCTGGGCCGGCGACGCGGCTGGTGATGTCGAGGAACGGCGCGGGCAGCACGGCGCCGGCCTGGATGATCCGGATCACGCCAGCCTGCTCGACAACGAACAGGCGGCGGGTATCGAGCGCCGGCGCCGTGAGATGAAGCGGGCGGTCGAAACCGCTCGCCACGATCTCCGAGTCGATCGCGGCTCCCGACACGAACGGAATCCCCGCACACAGCGCCGACGCGTTCTCGAGCCGGCACGTCGAGGAGCAGCCGTCACCGCTAGCGACGTTGCCGTCGTCGCACTCCTCGCTCGGCGGTTCAGCAACACCATCGCCGCATTCCCCGCCGCAAACGCACGCCGCCAGACACTTGCCCAGGCACGCGACATCGTCCGTGCCGTCGCAGGCCTCCCCCGGTCCGGCGATGGCGTCGCCGCACACGGCGACGAGATCAGCCACCGCGCCGGCCACGACGGCGTCCACCGCAGCACCGATCGCGGACGCGTCCATCGTGGTGGCACATCCGCCCGCCGCCTCCGCTTTCCCGAACCCCTGCGCGAACTTCGCGTCGGACTTCTCCAGACAGGCACCGTCGACGGCCTGCGCGTGCGTGGCCGCCTTCGCATAACAATTCGCGAACCCACCGACCTTCTTGCCGGCGTCGCCTCGCTTGCGTGCCGCGCAGTTACGCGACGGGATGTCGGCGCCATGGGGGAGATCAGCCGCCACGCCGGAGACGAACTGATCGATGTCCGCCCCCATGGCACCCGCATCGCCCTCGGTGAGGCAGGCGCACTTGGCCTCCGTCTTCACGTAGCGACCGTCGACCTTGGCGGCCGCCTTGTCGAGGCACCCGACGTCGACGGCCTCGTCGCGCCGGGCGGCGCGCGCATGGCACTTGAGCGCAAGCTTCGAGCGCTTGCCGACGGCCTTGAGCTTTGCCGACGAGCAGCTCGCCGCGGTCGTCGCACCCGCCTCAGGCGCGACACCGGCCATGAGCAGGAATGTCATGGGCAAGAACGTGCTCAGCAGGTGAAGCCGGAGTCTGGCAGCGGTCATGTTTCCTCACGTGTCACTCGGCGGCGATGAGCTCTATGGTGTTCCCGTCCGGGTCGCAGACCCACATCTGGCCCGCATCCTCGCCGAGTTCGAGAACCTCCAGGCCCGCCTCCTTGAGACGTGCGACGACGGAGGAATAGTCGGCAATCGTGAACGCAGTGTGCACTGCCATCGGATTGAGCCCGACGGGCGGCTTGCCGACGTCCATTCCCTCGAACGGGACGATGAGATGCACCTCGCAGCCACCTGCACGGAACCAAGCCCCCGGAAAACCGAGGTCGGGGCGCTCGATGGGCTCCAGGCCGAGCACACCCTCGTAAAAAGCGAGCGCCCGCTCCAGGTCGGAGACTGGAAACGACGCATGGTGCAGACGTCGTGCGATCATCGGCGATTCGACGCCGACGATTGTGGCGATGCGGACCCGCTCGTACAAGGAGGCGGCGGCTTTTCCTGCCCCGCCCGCCGCGCCTTTGCCCGTGGCAGCCGCAGCTCTAGAATGCCGCCGGCACCCATCCAGACGCGTGGCGCGCCTGGCCACCGCGCAAGCGGCGGTGAAGACAGAAGGGGGTAGAAGTTGAAGAAGTTCTTGCTCGTCGTGCTCCTGGTCAGCCCATGACGCCCGACGTGCCATTCCATCCGCTCGTTGCGCGCTGGTTTTCACTCACGTTCCCTGGCCCCACCGACGTGCAGGTGCGCGGCTGGAGGGAGATCGCGGCGGGACGCGACACGTTGATCTCGGCACCGACCGGCTCGGGCAAGACGCTGGCCGCGTTCATGTCGGCGGTGAGCGGGCTGTTCGAGCGCGCAGCCGCCGGCACGCTCGGCGACCACGTCCACGTGGTCTACATCTCGCCGCTCAAGGCGCTCGGCAACGATATCGAGAAGAACCTGCGCGGACCGCTCGAGGGAATCGGCGAGCTGGCGACCGCCGAGGGCGTTGAGCCCGTACCCGTTCGCGTGGCGGTGCGTACGGGCGACACCTCGCCCTATCAGCGCCAGCTCCAGATCAAGAAGCCGCCTCACATCCTGATCACGACGCCTGAGTCGCTCTACATCCTGCTCACTGCCGAGCGCAGTCGCGGCGTGCTGCAGAAGACCGAGACCATCATCCTCGACGAGATCCACGCGCTCGCGGGCGACAAGCGCGGCAGCCACCTGGCGCTGAGCGTCGAGCGCCTCGACCGACTCGTCGGCGGCGGCCTGCAGCGCATCGGCCTCTCGGCCACGCAAAAGCCCATCGAGGCCGTCGCTCGCCTGCTCGTCGGCGCCGCGCGAACCGACCCCGACGGCGAGCCGCGCTGCTCGATCGTCAACGCCGGCCACCGCCGCGAGATCGACCTCTCGATCGAGGTGCCCGACTTCGAGCTCGGACCGATCGCGTCGCACGAGATTCGCGACGCGCTCTACGAGCGCATCGTCGAGCTCGCGGCCGAACACCGCACGACGATCGTGTTCACGAACACGCGGCGCATGGTCGAGCGCGTCGCGCACGCGCTCGACGAGCGCATGGGCAAGGAGAAGGTCCGGGCCCATCACGGCAGTCTCTCTCGAGAGACACGGCTGGGCGCCGAGCAGGGGCTCAAATCGGGCGAGGTACCGGTCGTCGTGGCCACCGCTTCCCTCGAGCTCGGCATCGACGTCGGGCACGTCGACCTCGTATGTCACCTCGGGGCGCCACGCTCGATCGCGCAGCTGCTCCAGCGCGTGGGGCGATCGGGGCATTTCCTCGGCGCCGTGCCGAAGGGAATCCTGTTCCCGTTCACGCGCGACGAGCTCGTGCAGTGCGCAGCCGCGGTGCGCGCGGTCGAGGCGGGCGAGCTCGATCGGCTTCAGATCCCCGAAAGGGCACTCGACATCCTTGCCCAGCAGATCGTCGCCTCGGTCGCGGCCGAGGAGCTCGGTGTCGAGGAGGTCTGGGAGCTGGTGCGTCGCGCGTGGCCCTATCGGAACCTCGATCGCGGCACCTTCGACCAGGTGATCGCGATGCTGGCCGAAGGCGTCTCCAACCGCCGTGGACGCAAGACGGCCCACCTGCACTTCGATCGGGTCGGCCGGCGTCTGCGACCGCGCCGCGGCGCGCGGCTGGCGGCCATCACCTCGGGCGGTTCGATCCCCGACATGGCCGACTTTGACGTCGTCGAGGACGCGACGTCGACGTTCGTCGGCACCGTCAACGAGGATTTCGCGATCGAAAGCCTGGCGGGCGACATCTTCCAGCTCGGCAATCGCTCCTGGCGCGTCCGGCGCATCGAGGCCGGGCGCGTGCGCGTGATCGATGCCGACGGCGCACCTCCGACGATCCCGTTCTGGTTCGGTGAGGCGCCGGGCCGAACCCAGGAGCTGTCGGCGGCCGTGGCCGACCTGCGCGTGCAGGTCGCGCGGCACGCAGGCGATTCCAGCGCCGGCCACGACGCTGCCGTTGGCTGGCTCGCGGCCAACACCCACGTTGAACGCGATGGCGCCGAGCAGATCATCACGTACGTCCGCGAATCGCTGGCCTGTCTCGGTGCCCTGCCGACGCAGGACACGCTCATCGCCGAACGCTTTTTCGACGAGGCCGGCGGCATGCAGCTCGTGCTCCACTCCCCGTTC
>SPBQ01000233.1 GCA_004525875.1 Myxococcales bacterium | reverse complement strand
GTTCAGGGTCTCGAGCAGATCAACCCGCGCAACTCGTACCATTTCGCGACGCTCAACGGCGACATCTCCTACCTGAACGCGATCGCGTACGTGATCCTCACCAAGTACCCCGAGGCGGTGATGCCCGAGGAGTGGCTCGACGAGAACACTTCGGGCTGGCGGGAGTACGTGAAGGGCGTGAAGGAGCGTTACTCGCCCCAGCAAGTGGTCGAGCGTCTGGCGATCATCGATCGCGGGCGCGTGACCGTCGAGCAGATCGAGGCGGTCGCCAAGCAGTGGGCGGAAGCGAGCCTGGCCGGGCGTCGGCGCGGTCGCGGCGGCGTGCTCACGTACTGGGGCATCGGCTACAACCAGATGCTGCACGGCCAGCACAACACCATCTCGATCATCAACCTGCACCTGCTCACGGGAAACCTCGGCCGTCCCGGATGCGGTACGCATTCCCAGACCGGACAGCCCAACGCGATGAGCGAGCGCTTGATGGGCGGCCTCACGGGACGACTCCCGTTCAATCAGCCGCTGTCGAACGTCGAGTGGCGCAACTGGATCGCCGACCAGTGGGGCGTGCCGCGCGAGCGGCTCGCGCAGACAGCGTTGCTCAGCAATCCGATGGCGATCGGGATGATGGAGCGTGGCAACGAGGGCGATCTGAAGGCGATGTTCTGGATGTACACGACGCACATCCACATGCCCGACGTCGAGCAGCTCGTGCGGCCCGCGCTCACGAAGATGTTCTGCGTCGTTCAGGAAATCTACCGCCACGCGCCCAACAACCTCTACGGCGACGTCATCTTCCCGGCCATCACGTGGGGGGAGTGGACCGGCGGCACCTACATCCAGTCGGAGCGACGTGTGTACGTGTGCGACGGTGTGGGGGTGGGGCGCGACGAGCGTGGCAACGTGCTCACCGAGGCGCGCCCGGACATGGATCTGGCCATCGACAAGTGCAAGTCGATTGCCATCAAGCTCGGACTCGATGCCGATAAGATCATTCCGTACGAGAAGAAGATCGAGAACGAGTACGGGCAACGCTTCTACGACCCCGAGGAAGTCTTCGCCGACATCATCGAAGCCTCACGCGGATCGGATGCTGATTTGACTGGAATGCTCGAGGTTCGTGACCGCGACGGCGTCGGGCTCTACGACCAGCTACGCCGCTTGCGCGGCATCCAGTGGCCCGCTCCGACCTACGACGTGGCCAAGCAGGGCGGAACCAAGCGTCGCTACATGCACCAGGAGGGCTGGAAGAACCCGCCCTACGAAAACTTTCGTCATCCCGACGGCAAGGCGCACTTCTTCCTGTGCGAGCAGGACTATGGCCCCGACGGCCAGTACCTGAAGGAGGTCACCCAGGAGTTCTCGAAGTACGGTGCGAAGAAGGGTGAGGGTCCGTGGCTCTACAAGAACCAGGAGCTTCTCGTCCGCGCCCGCGATCTGGCGCTGGTTCCGGAGCTGCCCGATCTCGAGTTCTACGACGATTCGACCAAGACGATCGCCGACGCTAAGAAAGAGGACAAGTATCCGTTCTGGCTCGGGCTCGGCATCGTCTACGAGCACTTCCACACCTCCAAGACCATTCGCGGCGCAACCACGCTCAAGCTGGTTCCTGAGCAGTACGTGGAGGTCAGTGAGGCCGATGCCAAGCGCTACGAGCTGGAGGACGGCGAGCGTGTGCGCATCGTGACCCGCCGCAGCAGCTACGAGGGGCGTATTTCGGTCGGGACGACGTCGATCGTGCGGCCGGCGCGCAACGACGTGCCCGACGGCTACCTGTTCAGCCCCTGGAACCTGTCGGTGGCCGACAGCGCCGATCCGAAGAAGAACCGCTGGCTCGTCAATGCCGTGAGCCACCGGGCCTGGGATCCCGTCTCCGGGCAGGCTGACTTCAAGAAGCTGGCGGCGCGCATCGAGAGGATCTAGGTGCCCGCAACGCTCAGCAGGCGGCGATTCCTGGCACGCGCCGGCGCGGCCGCGGCGACGGTGACCGGTGTTTCCGGCGTCGCCCTGATCGCGGCGTTCGGCGCGCGCGAGGAGGCAGCCGCCTGTATGCGGCCACCGGGAGCACTGCCCGAGGAGGAGTTCCTGTCGGCGTGCATCCGCTGCGGACGCTGTGCCGACGCCTGCCCGAACCGCTGCATCGTCGCCTTCACCAGCGACACCGCGCGCGAGCACTCGCTGGTGCCGGGACGCCGGCAGGTCGGCACGCCGGTGCTGTTTGCGCGGCGTCAGGCCTGCATGCTGTGCAACGGCGCGGCGGGGGAAAATCTTTTGTGCACCGAGGCGTGTCCGTCCGGAGCGTTGCAGCTCACGGCGAAGGCGCTGGCAGCGATCCTTGCCGGCGTCCACATGGGCACCGCCGAGGTCGACACCAACATCTGCTACTCGTTCAACGGCGCGTCATGCGGCGTGTGCGTTCGGGCGTGCCCGTTCGAGGGCAGCGCCCTGCGGGCCGGCCTGTGGGAGAAGCCGCTCGTCGACCCGGCGGTTTGCGTGGGCTGCGGGCTGTGCGAGCGCAGCTGCGTTCACTACCCGCAAGCGATCCGTGTGCGCCCGAGCACCAGCGACCGACCGACGGCGTCGGCACGGAGCGTCGATCGTGAAGCCTGAGGATGTCGTGGAAGCTGTCGACGTCGCGGGCGTCGAGGCTGCCCTCCCGATCGATCGCAAGGCCCTCGATCCGGTCGCCCCCGGCGGTCCGCCCATCAGCCGTCGCGACTTCTTCCGCTCGCTGCTCGGCAACACCGGGCGGGCCGGTGTCGGCATCGGCGTTCTCGGCGGCTTCCTCGGCCTGCGCCACGGTCACGAGGAGCCGGCCGGTATGCGTGGTGAGCTCGGCATCGTGCGACCACCGGGATCGGTCGAGGAGCCCGACTTCCTGGCGCGCTGCATTCGCTGCACGCGATGCGCCGACGCCTGCCCGACCCAGTGCATCCGTTTCTTCGGCCCCGAGGCGGGCGAATCGCAGGCGACGCCGTACATCTTGACGGCCGACACTGCCTGCTCGATGTGCCTGGAGTGTGGAAAGGCCTGTCCCACCGAGGCGATCGAGGTCGTTGAGTTGATGACCGACGTAGCGATGGGGACGGCGGAGGTCGACGAGCGCCTGTGCGTCTCCCACAACGGCACCGGCATGTGCGGCGCGTGCCACACCATCTGCCCTTTGCGCAACCGCGCGATCGTCCAGGACTACCGTAACGCGCCTGTCGTCGATCCCGAGCACTGCACGGGTTGCGGGCTCTGCGAGGAGATCTGCATCGTCCGCGACCGGCGCGCGATCCGCGTCCGCACCTCTCGCGTTCACGGTGCCGAAGGCGAGGAGGCCGTGTCGTGAAGCCACGGCTGAACGCGACTCAGATCGCCCGCCGCTGCGTGCAGCTCGGCGTCGTGGCGATCATCCTCCTGATCCCCGCCGTCGCGCGCTACCACAACTATGTTGCCGCACGCGAGGTCGACCGGGTGCTCGAGCGCTGGGAGGGGACGGTGGCCGGCACGGTGATCGCTGTGATCGACCGTGCGGTGAGGATGCTGCCTGGCGGGGAGAAAGAGCGTGTCGGAGTGATGCAGCGTGACCGCGATCACGCACTCGCGGTCGCGCAGAGCATGCGCGGCGGTGTGTGGTCGGCCCAGATCGGGCCTCTCTCGATGACCGACCCGCTCGCTGCGGCCGAGAGCGTCGCCGCCACGCGGCGGGTGCCCTGGGTGCTCGTCGCCGGGCTCCTCGTGCCGGTGGCCGTGACCCTGTTTCTCGGTCGCGTGTTCTGCTCCTGGATCTGTCCGATGGGCCTCCTGCTCGAGATGTCCGACAAGCTGCGGCGCACGCTCCGCTTCCTCGAGCTGCGCCCGCGTAACCTGCTTGCCGCGCGCTCGACCAAGTACGTGCTGCTCGCCACCGGCTTGCTGCTCGCGTTCCTGCTCTCGATGCCGGTGCTCGGAACCGTCTACCCGCCTGCGATCCTCAGCCGCGAGCTGCACGAGCTCGTTTTCCACGTCTTCGACCGCGCCGAGCTCGGACGTTTCGGAGTGTCGCTACAGGGCCTGAGCTGGATGATGCTGATCATCGTGGCGATCGTCGTCGTCGAGATCACGGTATCGCGTCGATGGTGGTGTCGTTACGTATGCCCCGGTGGCGCGCTGTATAGCTTGATCGGTCACACGCGTCCCGTGCGCGTGAAGCTCTACTCCAAGGAGTGCACGCAGTGCGCACTGTGCGTCGCGGCATGCCCGATGGGCCTCAACCCGATGCACGACCAGATGGGCACCGAGTGCGACAACTGCGGCGTGTGCATATCGGCCTGCAACGACGATGCCCTCGGCTACGCGCTCGACGGGCCGCTCATCAGGGGCTTGGCCGGCCGTGCCAAGGGTGGCGATGCACAAGGAGCAACCGTATGAGACGCGTCAGTTTCGTCGTGGCCATCGCGATCGCGTTCGAGCTGATGGTGCCGACGGCCTCGACGGCTCATCACATTCTAGGCGTACCTCACTACGCCTACGACGAGGACTATCCGCAGACCCCCGTACTCACCTATCGCGCCGAGGCGGGGCACTACGAGGTGAAGACGACGGCTTATCCAGGTGAGATCGTTGCCGGCGAGCCGGTCACGCTGCACGTCTACGTTCGCGACTTGCGCACCGGTGCGCCGTACGACGGTAGCGTGACGATACGCATCGACCGCAAGCGTGGGCTGGCGGCTCCGACGCCCGTGTACGGGCCAATCAATGCCGAGCTCGACGAGCGCATCTACAAGTTCCACCCGGTGTTTCCGGTCGATGCACGCTACCGCGCGTTGCTCGCATTCCGCGCGGAGGGGCAGGCCTGGACGGTGGAGCTACCGCT
>SPBQ01000115.1 GCA_004525875.1 Myxococcales bacterium | reverse complement strand
TCTTGCGACCACGGGCGAGCTGCCGCTGTGGGTGCTGGCGGCCAGCACGCCGTACGCTCTTTTGGTCACGGCCGTGCTCATCGGCAAGCACGTCGACAAGCTGGAGGCCGACGCGGCCAAGGGGATCCGGACGCTGCCGGTGATGCTGGGGCGCGAGGCGGCGTTGCGCCTGGACCGCGGTCTGATGGTGTCCTTCTACATTCTCGTCGCCGCGCTCGTCGCCACCGGCGTGCTGGGTGTCTGGACTCTGTTGATCCTTCTGTCGATTCCTCGACTGCTCGAGACTCTACGCGTATTCGGCGAGCCGCAGCCGAACAGCCCGCCGTCCGGGTATCCGATCTGGCCGCTGTGGTACGTCGCTTGGGCGTTTCGTCTCACGCGCCAGGCAGGCGCGTTGCTGGTCGTCGGGCTCGTGCTGAACGCCGTCTACCCGGTATACCTCTGAACGCGGCCGCGTGACCTCCACCGACACGGTTCCAAGAGCTACCCGATTCGCATACGCTCGCTGTCGGCATGGCCGCGGCAGCATCGCTCCGGTCGGGCACATTCATCCAGCAGGAGATATCGAAGATGAGGGAAGCCGTCGTTGTATCGAGCGTGAGGACCGGTCTGGCCAAGTCGTATCGCGGATCGTTCAACAACACGCGGCCCGACGATCTCTGCAGCCACGTGCTGAGGGAGGCGATCAAGCGTGTTCCGAACGTGGACCCCGGCGAGATCGAGGACGTCATCGTCGGTTGCGGCTACCCCGAGGGCCCGCAAGGTCTGAACGTCGCGCGCATCGCGACGCTCGGGGCGGGATTCCCGGAGACCGTTGCGGGCACGACGGTGAACCGGTTCTGCTCCTCCGGCCTTCAAGCGATCGCCATGGCTGCGCACCAGCTCGCCGAGGGTGGGGACGTGGCGATTGGAGCCGGCGTCGAGAGCATCACGATGGGCGAGGGCAAGGCCCGCGGCGACGACGTTCTCAACCCGCGCGTGTTCGACATGTGGCCGGGCGTTTACCACGCGATGGGCCAGACTGCGGAACTGGTTGCCAAGAAGTACGGGGTCTCCCGAGAGGATCAGGACGCATTCGGGTTGCGAAGTCAGCAGCGCTACGCCGCCGCCCAGGAGCAGGGCCTCATCGCCGAAGAGATCGCGCCACTCGACGTGAAGTGGGCGACCAAGGGTGACGGTGAGGAGATCCAGCTGGTTGACAAGACCGTCGACCGCGATGAGTGCAATCGCCCCCAGACGACGCTGGAGGGACTTGCCAAGCTCAAGCCGGCGTTCGATCCGGAGGGCGGCTCGGTCACGGCCGGCAACGCCTCGCAGCTCAGCGACGGCGCCTCCGCGACCGTTCTCATGTCTGCTGACCGCGCCAAGGCCCTCGGCGTCGAGCCGCTCGCCGTCTACCTTGGATTCGCGGTCGCCGGCTGTCGGCCCGAGGAGATGGGCATAGGCCCGGTCTTCGCGGTGCCGAAGCTGCTCGAGCGCAACGGCCTCAAGATCGAGGACATCGACGTCGTCGAGCTCAACGAAGCGTTCGCCTCGCAGGTGCTGTACTGCATGCGTGAGCTCGGTATCAGCGACGAGCAGGTCAACCCGAACGGGGGTTCGATCGCGATTGGCCACCCGTACGGCATGACGGGATCGCGCATGGTCGGTACGCTCGTACGTGAGCTCAAGCGGCGCAACAAGCGGTACGGCATCGTGACGATGTGCATCGGCGGTGGCCAGGGGATGGCTGGTTTGTTCGAGGCTTGTTGAGCGTTCGGCGACGTCCCTCCTTCGCGGATTTCGTATGCGATGCCCCGAACGGGGCGTCCCCGGCGCACACTTGTCGGTCAAAGCGGTGTAGACTCGGCCCGTGCGCGGGCCTTCGGACGAGTTGAGCCGGCTGCTGGAGAAGTTCCGCACCGGCCAGCTGAACGAGCAGCAACTGCTCGAGAGTATCGCGTTGCTCGACGGCAAGGCTTCGGCATCGGCCGCCGCGCGAACGGCGGTGAACTGCAAGGACGATCGCCGATGCTCGTCGCGAGTCGTCGATCGGCTGGACGTCTACCGAGCCGCCGAACAGTCGGGCGCTGATGCGCTCGAGATCTGGGCCGATTTGAGCGATGACGCGGCGCTGGTCGGCGGACTACGGACGGCCGCTGCTCGGGAGGCCAGGCACGCGGCTCTGCTCGAACAGCGACTGCGCGAGCTCGGCGGCATTCCGCGAGCCCAGATCCCCGACTCGATCGCCTGCTACAACGATGCACTCACGGATCCCGATGCGACGGATTTGCAACGCCTCGAGTTGCTGGTCGAACGCTTTCCCGATGTCGATGCGGCGGTCGTACCACTGATGGAGTTCGTCGACTCCATCGAGGATGACGAACTCACGCGCGAGCTGCTGAAGGCGATCTGCGTCGATGAGCTAGCGACGCTTCGCTGGGCACACGAAGCATTCGATGCGCGCAAGTAAGATCGATCAGTGACGTGGGTGGCCGCCCGGACGGCGCCCCGAAGGCGTGCGGTCGCCTGGGCGCGGCGCCAGCGCGAGTAGCCTACGCTCGGGCCTCGCAGTCGTTTGCTCGGGAAGCTCGGCTTCGTGCTCGAGTAGCCAGTGCTTCACGTCGAGACCGCCGCCGTAGCCGGTGAGCGCACCGTGGGCTCCGATCACGCGATGGCAGGGGATGACGATTGGAAGCGGGTTGGCTCCTTGAGCGGCGCCCACCGCGCGAACCGCACGCGGACGCTCGACCGCCTCGGCGATCTCGCCGTAGCTGCGCGTGCCACCGAACGGGATGTTGCGCACGTGTTCCCAGACCGCGACCTGGAACTCGGTACCGACGAGTCGACAGGGCAGCGTGAACCGCGTGAGTCCGCCGGTGAAGTAGCACTCGAGCTGGGTAGCCGCCTTTTTCAGGATCGGGCTGACGCCGGAGCGGATCGATGCGTGCGGAAAGTGAAGAGCGACCCAGATCTTGAGACGCATCTCGGCGTTCGGGTCGGGGAGCTCGATACGGATGAGCGCGCGTTCTGTCGCCGCCATGTACACGCGGCCGATCGGGGTCGGTAACGACAGCGTCAGAACCGGATGCGGACTGGTCGGAGGTGAATCGTCGCAGGTTCTTGCTGGCTTCGCGCTTGACCTACTCGCCATCAGAGATTGCTTCTACGCTCATCAATTTTGGCGCGCAAGACACCTGTCTACAGCTTCGCACTTGACCGTTTCACCAACGTGCTGTGCGTTGCGCACAGGGCCACGGGCCGGTACAAAAGATAGAGGTCGGGGGGCCTTCCCGTAGCCGGTACGAGCCGGCGTCTCCACAGTAGGGGCAGTTTCGTAAGCCTACCTGGGCGGAAGTCGGACGTGCGACTCGGCGCGCCCTCAGAGGATCGGAGGTGGATGATGAGTGTGGCTAGCCCTTTCATGGAATGCACCGCGGTCGCGGTGATCGGTACCCACAGCCCGGCGCGCAGTCTCGCGATGGCGCGCGTGCTTGATGACTGTGTGCAGCGACACGGCTGGTCCGGTCGGGTTACGGTCGCGGCCGCCGGATTCGGCTCGGGTGCCGGGCTTGCCGATCCGAACGACGTGGAGCTCATCACGTCGTTGGGATTCGATGTCGGGCATCGCACCTGCCCGAGCCTCGATGATGCTGCGCTGGTCGTCGACGAAGCGGCCTGTCTGGTGGTCGGTAGCGAGGCCGAAGCGGATCTGCTCCTGCAGTGGCCGATCGCGGACGGCAAGCAGGTGCTCGCCTACGCCGACTTCCTGGAGGGATCAAACGCCGCCTTCTCGGATCCGCTCACCGAGATCGAGCTGCTCGTCGACAATCTCGAGCGCGCGGTGCCCGAGCTGCTGAGGTCGCTAGTGGCGCTTTCGGTCTGAGCGCAGCAGCGGATCGTCAGCCGCAGTTCGACGGTCAGACCTCGACGAGGTTGAAGCCTTCGGTGTGCCGGAGGCGATGGATGAACTCGTCGCCGGTAGCGGATCGCAACAGCGACCGGCGCTTCTTCTCGATGACGACGGTCGCCGGTCGGATCCGCCGGATAGCGTCGGCCGTCTCCCGCGCGTAGTCGCCTCGCCGCACGGCCGCCTCGACGGCCACACCCGCCTCGCGACCATCCTGGATGATCTCGTCGGCTTGCCGGAGCGCTAGCTCCTCGTGTCGCTCGTACAGGGAGCTCAGGAACCCTTCGGAAGGCCTCCGGCCGATGTCGCCGCTCTCGGCGAACTGCGTGGCGACCTTCTCGGCAATCGCCGGGTCGAGCACTGCGAGGACGACGAGGCTGTCGTCCGCGTTCCCTGCTTCCTCGATGGCCCGCCGGATCACGGCGCGGTCGAGGCGAAGGTTACTCTGGATGAGCATGACCGGCGCCATGCGGTGAACCTAGCACCGCGCGGAGCCATGGGCGAGTGGGTGAGTCGGTCAGGGAATGAACAGGATCGGGGTGCCGATGGGGACGCGATCGTAGAGTTCACGCGCGTCCGCGTTACGCATCGCTACGCAGCCGCGTGTCCAGCCCCGTCCGCTGACCTGTTCCTCAGGCCGGTCGTTGCCGTGGATCCCGAGGCCCCCGCCGATCGGCACCTGATCCCCGTCGATGACCGGGATGAGGCCGGCGGACAGATCGCGCTGGTAGGAGCGCTCGTCGTACTGGTTGGGGTAGTCGATGCCGAGGAAGACCTGCCAGCGCGCGTGTTCCTGCTTCTGCGTGATCCGGTAGAGGCCCTCGGGTGTTCTCATGTCGCCCTGGAAGCGCTTGCGCCCCTCCGGTCGCGGACCGAACACCACCGGGAACTGCTTCTCGATGCTGCCGTCTCGATAGAGCTCGAGCCGGCGCAGACCTTTTCGAACCACGACCGCGACGCCGTCGTCCGGCACGGCGACGTGCATTGGCCCGGGGTCAACGATGATTCGGGGCAGTGGCGCGGGGAGCGGTTCCCGGGCAGCACATCCTGCCGCCAGGACGAGCGCGGCGAGCGCCAGTAGGGGCGCCCTCGCCATGTCCGGCGGTCTGCTCTTGACCGGTCGTGCGGGGATACGATCGTCCATGGGGGTGAGAGATCACGAAGCGGTAGGCCCATATTGTCCGCTACGTGGTGCTCGCCCGCAAGCACGTTGACCGCCGACTTCGGCGTGATACCGTAACCGTTTGATTGGCTCTCGAAGGCTTTTTTCGTTACGGGCCGCGCTCTTCGCGCTCGCGGCAGTGGCCGTTGCTGGACCGGTGGCCGGGGCGAGCGACGGGCAGATCGAGGAATGGCCGCTCGAGGGCTTCGACGAACCTTCCGCCGTCGTCTACCACGCCGCGCGTCGCACGCTGTTTGTCGTTGGCGACGAGGGCGATATCGGAGAGATCGATCTCTCAGGGCAGCTCCTCAAGTCTCGTAATGTAGGGGGAGACCTCGAGGGTGTCACTTGGGACCCGTCGACCGGTCTTCTCTACGCAGTCCGTGAGGGCCACGAGATCCTCTTCGAGATCGACCCGGAAGACCTCACGCTCAAGCGTCGCTTCACGATCGACCGATCGTTCGAGGGCAACGCGAACTTTCTCCAGCGTGGCGGCGACGGGGTCGAGGGGATCACGTTCCGACCGGATTCGGACCATCCCGAGGGGGGGCGCTTCTTTGCGGTCAACCAGTTCGATCCCCCGGTACTGGTCGAGCTCCGCGTTCCTATCAAGACGTCGACCGAGCGGTTCGACACGGCCACCATCGTTTCGGCCCGAGCGATCGAGTCCGCGCCGCTCTCGGACGTGCTCTGGTACGAGCCTACCCGGGGGTTTCTCATCACGTCGGCGCTCTGGCGCTCGGTCTACGTGACCGACGCGGAAGGACATCGGCTGCGTTCGGTGCGGATTCCCGGGTTCATGCAGGAGGGGATCGCGGCGGCGCCCGACGGCGTCATTGTCATCGTCCAGGACACCGGCGGTTTGATAAAATGGACTCCGGACGGCGACCCCTTCGTCGATCCCAGCGAGGCCCGTGTCAACTCAGAAGAAGGAACGGAAGCGTCCGGCGACGCGCGCTGAAGCGCCGCGCCGTCCCCTGGCGGCCGTCATCCTCGCAGCGGGCGAGGGGAAGCGCATGCGGTCGCGCAAAGCGAAGGTATTGCACGAGGTGGCGGGAAGGGCGCTGGTTTCACATGTGCTCGATGCCGTTGACGCCCTGGCTCCGGAACGCAAGGTCGTGATCACCGGCCATCAGGAGCCGGCCGTGCGCGCGGCCATCGGTGACCGGGCGGATTTTGCGAGCCAGGTCGAGCAGCTCGGCACCGGTCACGCGCTGCTGCAGGCGCGCGCGGCGCTTCGCGGCTTCGAGGGCGACGTGCTCGTCCTGTGCGGCGACGTTCCGCTGCTCACGGCGACGACGCTCCGAAAGTTGCGCGCGGCGCACTTGCATCGCGACGCACTGGCGACGGTTCTTGCCATGCACGCGGACGACCCTGCCGGATACGGCCGCGTCATCGACGAGGAGCCGGATGGGCTTCGCATCGTCGAGCACGCAGACGCCACGGCTGCCGAGCGCCTCGTGGCCGTCGTCAACAGCGGCACGTATTGCTTCGATGCGGCGTTCCTCTTCCGCGCCCTGGCCGGCCTCGGCCGCGACAACGCGCAGGGCGAATACTACCTGACCGACGTCATCGCCGCGGCGGCCGCGAAAGACCGCGCCGCCAAGCTCGTTCTCCCCGACGAGAGCGAATGCCTCGGCGTCAACTCCCGAGACGACCTGGCGACCGCCGAGGCACTGCTTCGCGAGCGCCTCGTCGACCACTGGATGGAGCGCGGCGTGACGTTCATCGATCCGAACGCGGTTTATCTTGGCACCGGCGTTCGCATCGGTCGTGACACGGTCGTCGGACCGAACGTTCGGCTGGAGGGCGACACGCGTATCGGTGAACGCTGTACGCTCGATGGCACCTGCTACCTCAATGACGCTGTGATCGGCGACGACGTGCTGATCCGCTGGGGCGTCGTGGCTAACCAGGTGACGATCAAGCGCGGCGCGACGATCGGCCCGTACGCGCACCTGCGCCCGCAGGCGGAGCTCGGCGAGGACGTCCATATCGGCAACTTCGTCGAGGTGAAGAAGTCACGCATCGGGCGCGGCTCGAAGGCGAATCACCTGACCTACATCGGCGATGCGACGGTCGGCCGTGACTCGAACATCGGCGCCGGTACGATCACGTGTAACTACGACGGTTTCAGCAAGCACCGAACGACGATTGGCGACCGCGTCCAGATC
>SPBQ01000188.1 GCA_004525875.1 Myxococcales bacterium | reverse complement strand
TCTCTGGATCAAGCAGTGCGGCACGAGCCACACCGGTTCGTTCAAGGATCTGGGAATGACCGTGCTCGTATCGAGCGTCAAGCAGATGATCCGCGACGGGAAGCCGGTGCGGGCCGTCGCGTGCGCGTCGACCGGCGACACGTCGGCGGCGCTGGCCGCCTACGGCGCAGCCGCGGGCATTCCGGTGGTCGTGCTGCTTCCGTCGAACAAGATCAGCGCGGCGCAGCTCGTCCAGCCGGTGGCCAACGGCGCTATCGTCTGCAGTCTCGACACCGATTTCGACGGCTGTATGCGCGTGGTCCACCGTCTCACACAGGATCCGACGATCTACCTGGCCAACTCGATGAACAGCCTGCGCGTGGAAGGTCAGAAGACGATCTCCGTGGAGATCCTCCAGCAGTTCGACTGGGAGGTTCCCGACTGGGTGCTGATACCGGGCGGTAACCTCGGCAACATCAGCGCCATCGCGAAGGGCTTCGATGAAGCCGTCGAGCTCGGCCTCGCGGACCGACGACCGCGGCTGGTCTGCTGTCAGGCCGAGCGAGCAAATCCCCTCTACCGTGCGTTCGTGCGCGCGCGGGCCGAGGGGAGGCCGATGCAGTCCGGGGATTTCGAGCCCGTCATTGCGCAGACGACGCTGGCCTCCGCGATCCAGATCGGCGACCCAGTGAGCATGCCGAAGGCCTTGCGGGCCCTGAACCGCTTTGACGGCATCGTCGAGCAGGCTAGTGAGGCCGAGCTCGCCGATGCCGCCGCGCGCGCTGACCGCACCGGCATGTTCAACTGCCCGCACACTGGGGTGGCGCTGGCCTGTCTCGAGAAGCTTGCCAAGCGCGGAGAGATAGAGCCCGACGCTCGCGTTGTCGTGGTCTCGACGGCTCATGGGCTTAAGTTCACCGAGTTCAAGACGCGTTACCAC
The DNA here is from genome assembly GCA_004525875.1 of Myxococcales bacterium. Next base: position 4,435 of record SPBQ01000188.1, on the reverse strand, counting down.
GAGGGCAAGCTCGATTTCCCCAGCGAGCAGGCAAACCGCCCCCACGAGATGGGCAGCGACCCCGAGACAGTCGTCGGTCAGCTGCACCGCGTGCTGGACGGTTTGCCGAGCTGACCGCGGGCAACTCGGGACTCCCGTCACCGGGCGCGCGGACCGATCGTACGGATACGCACGCCGGGCGGTCGCACTCCGCATCCGCGCTCTCTATCCTGAAGATCTCGAGCCTGCGCGCCCGGCCCGCGGGGTGAGGGCGGCGGAGCTTTTCCGTGGCGAGTCGAGTCGCACATCGGAGGACGGGGTAGTGGCAGTCGGAGCGGACCGATGGACCAGGTGTTGACGCCGGATTCGGCTCACGAATACGCGCCCGAGCAGCCGCCGACGATCTGTGTCGCATGCCGGCAGCAGATCCACGGTGGCGCCACGGTGTGCCGATACTGTCGCGCGCCGCAAGCAACCTCGCGGATTCGCGCGGTCGGCGACGGGTTCAAGTGGATCGCCGGAGGCGTCACCGCCGTCTCCTTGCTCGGCGCGATCCACGGCCTGTGGGACGTCTACGGGCAGTGGCGCAATGCGCGCGACGCTCTTCGTGAGAACCTCGTCGCCGCCGAGCTCCTGAGCGAGGACGGTAACTTCATCCAGGCCTGGGCGATGCACGAGCTCGCCCTGGAGCTCGCTCCCGCCTCCCTCGAGGTGCGCGGTCGCCAGGCGGATCTCGCGATGCGCTGGCTGCGCGAGACCGAGACGCCCGATCGGATGGGATTCGCCGCGCTCGCTGATCAGACCGAGCCGGCGCTCTATCGCGGGCTGGTGGGTGCCGACGGCCGTCGCTCTGCCGACATCCTCTCGCACATCGCGCTGGCCGCCTACTTGCGCGGCCTGGAGACGCGCGAGCACGGTGAGGAAAAGGCCCTTCTCGAGCAGGCGCTGGCGGCCGATGCCGACAACGTTTACGCGAACGTGCTGATGGGGTTCTGGACCGTCTACGACGCCGACGACAAAGCCGCCGCGATGACGGGCGCGTCCGGGCGCTTCGATCGCGCGCTGGCGAGCACCGACGACCGCGCCTGGGTGCGCGAGTGGCAACTGCTCGCGTATCACAATGCGCTCGATCGGTCCGGGCTCGAGGCCGAGGAACGGGTGGCGCTCGGGCGCGCGTTGCTCGTCGCGGCCGACTCGATGCGCACCGACGGCGAGCCGGCGCCGACCGGACGCACGCGCCGGGTGATCCTCGACGTCCACGGCGGCAGCCGCCACCAAGGGGAGTACGTGGAGGGACTCCTCAACGCGCTTCCGGCCGATCGTTACCTCGCCACGATCGGCTGGCTCACCGAGGCGGAGGATCTCGACCGCGATCCGCAGAGCTGCTTCGTCCTGGCGCGCCTGTACGAGGAGCAGGGAGCGACCGACGAAGCCGTGGCTATTTACCGCACGTTGTCCGAGCAGCCCGACGGCGTCTCGAACAACGACTTCAACGTCCGCGTCGATGACGCGGTGCTGCGCCTCACCGGCGAGCCAACCGCGCGGGCGCTGGAGCGCGGCAAGCGCAAGTACCTCAACGACCCGATCTCCGAGGGCGTCGACGCGTGGGAGTTTCATGCCGAGACGTTGCTGAATTTTGATCCGCAGTGGCGAGGTCGCAACTTCACCGCGGCAATCGCGTTCTTCGACCCAACCCAGCCCGGATCGCCTTCGCGGATGCGGCCGGACGAGGCGCTGGTCGTGCTGAAGGACGCGCGCGAGCGCTTGCGCGCCTGGCTCGACCCGCGCGAAGCGCAATGGGCCGAACACGGCTTCCAGCTCATCAACGACGAGGCCAACGCGCGTATCGCGCGTGCCAGCCTGAGCGACATCTGGTGGACTATCGCCAGCATCTCGATGGCTGCCGAGCGTTGGGACGCGGCGATCGCCGAGCTCGGCGACCTGCTGACGCGCAGCGGTGACGAGTCGGCCGGCGTGCACTACGATCTCGCCTGCTCGTACAGCCGCCGGGCGCAATCCTACCCGGACACGGCCATCGGCGACACGAAGCGCGTCGCCGACGTGGAGCTGGCGCTCGCCGAGGTGCGTGCGGCAGTCGATGGCTGGAAAGGCGCCGGGGAGCCTGTCGACTGGGCGCATATCAAGCGGGATAGCGACCTCGAAGCGGTGCGCGCGACGCCGACGTACGCGACGCTGGTGGCGGGCCGTTGAGAGGCGGGAAGCGAACGCAGCGGGCGTTCGCCGGTCCGCGACCCTGCGTCGGATGCTTCGAGCCGATCCCCGGCGACGCGATCCTGTGTCCCTACTGTGTGACGGCGCAGAGCACGTCACGCTGGGCGACCGTCGGTACGGGCCTGAAGTGGGCCGGCGCGACGATCACCGTGCTCTCGCTCGTGATGGGTGTGCTCGCATTGCGCGGCCTGTACGCCGACTGGCGCGAGCGCAACGACACGGTCGCGCAGCTGATCGCTGCGGCCGAGCTGCTCGAGCACAACGGCGGATACGCCCGCGCCTGGTCGATGTACGGCGAGGCGCTTGCGCTCGCCCCCGGCTCTCCCGTGGCCAGGCGGGGGCAGGTGGATGCGGCCATGCGTCGGCTGCGTCACGTAACCGTGCGCGGAGAGGAGACGTTCACGGACGTCGTCGAGCCGATCGTGCCCGTGCTCTATCGCGGTCTGGCCTCGAGCTCCGAGAGCCGTAGCGGTCGGCGGACGGGCGATCTGCTTGCCCACATCGGCTGGGCCTACTACCTCATGGCCCGCGACCGCGACAACGCCGGTTACCGTGACGCCTTCGAACGCGGCCGTGTGGACGATCTGTTCGAGCGCGCGACGCGAGCCGACCCGGAGAACGCACACGCCCATGCGATGTGGGGCTTCTGGTTGACGCTGTCGGACGCGCCTCTCGATGAAGCGCGCGAGCATTTCGAGCGAGCGATGGCCTCGGCGCGTCGCCGAGATCGCGATGACGGTGGCGGCGGGGTCGGTGACGGCAGGACGGCCGACGACGGAAGCTATGCTGGTGTGCGCCGGCGCCAGATCAACGCGGTCCGCTTCATCCTGGCGCGCCCGAGTGGCGTTACCGGCGAGCGCCGGCAGGCGGCGGCCGACGAGTTGCTTCGCATCGCCAACTCGATGCGAATCGCCGGTGATCCGCCACCCGACGAGGACGCGCGCTACTACCTCTTTAATAACTACGGCCGCATGGGGCGCGCGGAGAACGTCGAGCACGTGCTGGCGCTGCTGCCGCCCTCCGAGCACTTGGCGACCTTCGTCTGGTTGTTCGAGGACATGTACGTCGATGATCCCGATCGGCCCTTTGACCGCCATCGGGTCGACCAGCGTCGGTACGTGACCGCACGTTTGATGGAGGAGAGCGGCGACGAGCAGCCGGCTCTGGTGCTGTACCAGGAGCTGGCTGCGCTCGATGCCGTCCATGAGGAGCTGAACGTCCTCGTCGACGCCGGGATCACCCGGCTTTCCGGTGCTGCACCTGCGCGCGCCATCGCACGCGCGGGTCGCGGCTTCATCGACGATGAGATGAGTGCTGGGGCCGATCCGTGGGCCTTCCACGAGGAGACGTTGCTTGCCTTCGATCCGGGCATTGACGCGTCGAACACGCGTCAGGCGGTGGAGTACTTCGCGACGCTACCGGAGGAGGCCGTAGCGGTTCGCACCGAGGAGCTGGTCGCACTGTTCGAGAACAGTCGCGGCCGCGTTCGGCGGATACTCGACGAGAAGGAGGCGATCGTCCGGCAGTACGGCTACACCACTTCGTACTCGATCGGGCATGCCGAGACGGCCCAGCACTGGCATCGTGTGCTCTGGCGCCTGCTCGGCCATTTTTGTGTGGAGGCGAATCAGCTCGACCGAGCTGTGGCCGAGCTCGGCGATCTCTTGGATCGATCCGGACCGGACACCGTGCACGGCGCCGTTCACTACGACTTGGCCCGCGCTCACACGCGACGCGCGGAGCAACGGGCGCCGGAGGAGGGGGTCGACGATTCGTGCGACGTCGAGGCGGCGCTCGATCATCTGCAGAAGGCCGTCGATATCGCTCTGCGTCTCGGTGGACCGTTCAGCTGGGACGCCGTGAAGACAGACCCCGATCTGGAGCCGCTGCGCGACGACCCACGCTATCTCGCGCTCGTGCGCGGCCGCTAGGAGATCGCTGAGAAGCCCGGGGGTGGCGTCACGATTGCGCGCACCCGCGCCGGCTCTACTGCTTTTCTCCGTAGGGACGCAATCTGGCGATCGAGACAGCCATCGAGTACTCCCGCGTCCCGATGGTGGACTCGACCGCGGGCTGATCGGGGAAGAGCAGCTCGAAGGGGTGGGTGGTGATCCGTCTGTGCCGGACGAGCTTCAGCGATGGTGGCGGCTCCTCGGCCGGTTGCAGCAGGAAGACGGGTCGGCTGCGACCGAGCTGGAATGCCAGGCTGACGACAGCATTGCGC
>SPBQ01000193.1 GCA_004525875.1 Myxococcales bacterium | reverse complement strand
GGACTACGCCGGCGGCCGCGCGGCCGCCGGCGTAGTCCATCATCGAGCACCAAGCCCATCCGAGCAGGGCTCCGCCCGCGAGGCCGACGCCGATCCCGATGGCGTAGTCTTCTGCTTGGCGGTCGGTCGCCGCGCTAGCGTAGACCATCCCGCCAAGGGTGCCGACGCCGGCGCCGATCAGTGCGCAGTCAGGGGGAGCGCTCCAGTTGCTCGTCGAGCAGCCGCCCAGCAGTGTTACCGCGAGTGCGAGCGGTAGGATGCGTGATTTACGACCCACTTTTAGAAATCTCCTTTATCGGCCGGGTTCGGATATCCATCCGCGCTTCATTCGACACGTCCTGCCGGGGCGTGACCGGCTCGTGCGGGCGCGTCGGATGGGAGAGAAGGTCGTACGCTCGAGCGGCGCGGTAGAGTATCAATAGTGTACAAAAAATAATGCCACGCTGCCGAACAGGCGTACAAGGACGCGGGTAAGGATTCTCGATTTCGTCGGTTTCGAGCGAGCCGCACGGCATCTGGCTTTGCATGCCGCATGGAGTCGTGCGCGCGCGTTCATGTGCAATGCCGATCTGCGCCAGTGGCCGCATTGGAACGTGACACTCCGACAAGGGAGAAGGCTTCGCGTGCCGGACCCGGGGCAGGCGCTAGCGACCGATCGGGCTCCACAGCGTCTTGCTCGACGCCGAGGTGTGCCCCCGGGACGCGGATCGCTGCCTGCGAGTCTACCGGCGTCCCAGCGGTGTCATCGATTCCATACCTCGGGAGAAAAGAGGGCAGCAATCGCGGCACCCGAACGACGCGCCTCGCGGCCAAGCGATCGGTCAGCTGCTCCTCGGCGTGGATGTCGTTGCGGCACGGGTCGCCGGCAGGTCGAGGGCGAGGGTTCTACAATAGCAGCAGTTTCGGGCGTGATCGGTCAGGAACCGGGAGAACTCTCCCGCCATTGACGGCCGTCGGGCTCGACGTAGAACTGCCGCGCCCACTTCCGCAACTCGCCGATCGGGCCGTCTCCGTCGCACAGCACGGGCCGCTCCAGATGGATCTTGTTCTCCCAGATCGGGATGTCTTGCGTGAACTGCCGCTCGATCTCGGAGATGAAGGCCTTGCCCACACCCTCCGTTGAGGCCTGGTCGCCGAGCCTTTTCCAGGTGAGGCTGAGATGCATCCGGACGTGCTCGTCGTCGATAGGTGTGCCGGTCGTCATCACGAGCGTATCGACGATGCCGCTGAACCGGGTATAGCCGAAGCCGAATCCGAAGGTGAGGATGCGAATCGTTCCATCGGCCTCGCCTTTGACGGTTCCCATGATCGCCTTCGCCGTGACGCGTAGCAGCGGGCCGTCCCAGTCGATCTCCGTCGACGCGACGGTGTTCGTTCCGTGCACGTAGCGGAAGTGCGCCTGGTCGACCGTGTTTTCGGCAAGCTCCTGGGTTTGCGAGCGCACGGTCCACTCGCGCCGCACCGGTGTCGTCCAGTCCTCGGAGCTCAGCTCCTCGATCTCGGGGATCTCCCACCGGGGAGCTTCCCCGCTCGGATGGTACCAGGCCATGATCATCCCGTTGCGCTCGATGGTGGGGTAGGTCTTCATGTGCGCGGCCGGCGGGATGCGCTTGGCGTAAGGGATCTCGACGCACGCGCCTGAGCAATCGTAGCGCCAGGCATGGAACGGACAGCGGAGGGTCTCACCGACGACGCTGCCTCCGTATCCGAGGTGCGCGCCGAGGTGGGGGCAGAACGCGTCGAATGCCTGGGCGCGGCCCCGCTCGGTGCGGAACATCACGAGATCGCGGCCGAAGTAACGGACCGGCTTCACCTCGCCGGGCCCGAGTTCCTCGGAGTAGGCAAGCTGAAACCAGGAGTAGGGGAGAGGGAAGGGGAACTCTCTTTTCATCGAGCAGGTCTCCGTGGCGGCCGCTTCACGCGACCATGTCGCTCATGCGCCGCATGTTCGCGACGACGTCGTCCGGGAGCACGGGCGGCTCCTTGCCGATCGCGTAGCATCCGAGCATGACCTCGGCGCTCCGTTCGATGATCTCGGCCATGTCGGCGGCGCGACGCAGGCTGCGCCCCGCCACGAGGAGGCCGTGGTTCTTCATCATCACGGCCCATCCGTCGCCGATCGCCTCGGCGATCGCGTCTGCAAGCTCCTGTGTGCCGGGCATGATGAAGGGGATGCGCGGGATGTTCCCGAAGAAAGCCGCCTCGGTCGAGATGGGAAGGAACGGCAGGTCGGCGTTGGCGAGGATCGTCGCATTGGGGGCGTGGCAGTGAATGACGGCCTCGGCGTTCGGCTTCGTCTTGTAGACCGCGGTGTGCATCAGCCGTTCGCTCGACGGTGACCTAGGACTCTCGTCGAGCTGATTCCCCTCGATATCGATGCGGACGAGGACGTCCGGGGAGAGCTCACCCTTGAAGAGCTGGCTCGGCGTGATCCACATTTCCGTTGCGCCCGGCTCCACTCGCGCGCTCACGTTACCGCCCGTCGCCGTGATCAGCTGTGTCGAGTAGAGCTCGTTGACGATGCCGATGAGCTCTTCGGCGCGGCCGCCGCGGGCGGGTTTCGGTGCCGGCGAGTCCGCGGCCAGACCGAGTGCGGCGAGGTCTCCGGGATCGCCGATCTCGGCGCGCGCCTCGTCGTACAGGCGGCGCATGTCGGCCTGGAGTTGTTGCAACGTCATCGCCTTGCCCGTGTCGCCGGTGAACGAGAGCCGTCCATCCATTGCTTCCTGCATCGCATTTACGCGCCCCGTGAACATGCCGTCGAGAACCTCCGCGACCATCCTCAGCTGCACGTCGGCCGCCGTATCGGGATCACCGAGCGCACCCGTTACCTCACCGTCGTCGAGGCGGAACCAGAACGAGAGCCCGAGATCGGTCGTTCTGAAGTGGAGCGTGACCTCGGCGTCCGTGGCGAAGCCGTGAATCGTCTTGTCGCCGCAGATGCGCTCGACGAACGAGGACAGGATGCGTTCCATCTTGTCGCGCACGGCCGCGTGTACAGCCGGCGCGATGCCGTTGGTCAGCGCGGCCGGCGCTACCGCCGCCACCGGCGCGGCAGCCGTTGCTCGTGCCGTGTCCTTGTTCTTGTGGGTGTCCGAGACCGTCGGGGGTGGCCCGGTCTTCAAGCGGGCCAGCGTCTCGTCATCGGGCATCTTCCGCGGCCGACTGAAGTCGAAGTCGGCGAGCGTCTCGGGATTGAGCGCGTGAAGAGGGCGTCGCCCGGTGAGCAGTCGCTCGAGCTCCTGGGCGATGACGCGCCCCTGATGGACGGCGATCTCATGCGTGTTTCCCGCGATGTGCGGGGTTGCCACGACGTTGTCGAGCGCGAGCAGCGGATGGTCGCTTCCCGGGGGCTCGACGTCAAACACGTCGAGCGCTGCGCCGGCGAGTCTGCCCTCTCGCAGGGCTGCGATCAGCGCGTCCTCTTCGACGAGCGCCGCACGTGCGGTGTTGATGAGGAACGCTCCCGGCTTCATGGCCGCGAGCTCGGCCGCTCCGATCATCCCTCGGGTGGAATCGGTGACCGGCGCGTGAAGGGTGATGATGTCGCATTGCGCGAGCAGCTCCTCGCGCGTTACAAGCTCGGTTTCGTGGCGCGCGGCCTCCGCGGCATCCACGTACGGATCGGCTACCAGTACGCGGGAGCCGAAGGCCGCCAGTCTCCGCGCTACCTCGCGCCCGACGGCGCCGAGACCGACGAGTCCGAGCGTCAAGTTCCACAGTTCGTGGCCCCGTAGCGTCGTGAAGGCCTGGCCCATGCGTCCCATGTCACCCGGGGCAATGCCGGGTTGTCGCAGGAAGGCTGTCGCCACCGGCAGCTTACGGGCGGCCATCAAAATGTGTGCAATCGTCAGCTCGGCGACGGCCACTGCGTTGCGGCCAGGAGCATGCAGCACGGGGATTCCGTGGGCGGAGCACGCGTCCACGCTCACGTTGACGGCGTCGCCCCGGCAGGTGGCCACGACGCGCAGGGCGGGTAGGGCGGCGAGCGCGGCGGCGTCGACCAGATCGACCTCGGTGATGAAGACATCGACGCCTGCGAGCGCCGCGACGAGTGACGGACCCGTCAGAAGCCGCATCTCGCTGCGGAAGCTCGCGTACTCCACCTCACCGATCGCGCGCAGCGACGCGAGCGCTCCTTCGTCCACGTCCGCGGTGATCAGGATACGCGGACGGACGGCGACGCGCGCTGTTGGCGCGGAACGGTCGGAGCTCTCCAGTATCCACGGAGTCGCAAGATCGGCCGCCATCTGATCGGCTGCGTCCCGCTCCACACGTAGACGGTTCCAGCTCTGGTACACTTCGCCGAGTCGTTCGCTAGCTTGATGGTCGGGCGTGAGTGGGCGCGCCGCACCGGTGACGCTGGCAACGGCCGCAGAAGCGTCCGAGTACACGCCGCTGCCGATGCCGGCGCACATCGCGGCACCAAGGGCGCTGGTCTCGGGCGTGATGCTGAGCGTTACCGGGCAGTTGAGCACGTCGGCCACGAGCTGCGGCCACCACACGTTACGCGTCATGCCGCCGCCCATGCGCAGCGCATCGAGCGGTGAGCCCGACACGGAACGGAGCTGCTCGGCGTTCGCTCGCAGGGCAAACGCGAGACCTTCGAGCAGCGCGCGGGCGGAGTGGCGACGAGGATCGACATCGTCGACGCAGGTCAGGTGCGACATCGATACGTGACCGATCGCGGGCCGCAGGTTGCTCGCGTTCCACACACCGGCGCCGAGCGTCGACAGCATGCCCGACGAGCCCGGCTCCGAAGAAGCCGCCTCGGCAAAGAATCGCGCGACCGGTCGGCGCGAGGTCGGGTACAGCAGCCCGGCGAACCATTCGAGCGTCTCGCCCATCGGCCCGCCATTGCTCTCGAGAACCCACGCGTCGCGGGTCGCATGGGTCGACGTCCAGAGCCGTCGCGCGTCGTCGATGACGGGCTTGGACGTGACGAGCTGAACGGGTGTGGTCGTCCCGGTAATGGCCGCGTAGTCGCCGGCGCTGACCGCCCCGGTCCCGACCAGCGCGCACTGCGAGTCGGCCGCCCCGACGACCACGGGCGTGCCCTCGCCCAGTCCCATCGCGGACGCCGCCCAAGCATCGATCCTGCCGAGTGGTGTGCCCGATTCTGCGACCGCGGGGAACAGATCACGCCGGATCTCGAGCCGGTCGATGAGATCCCAGGCCCAGTTGCGAGACTCGAGGTCGAACACGAGCGCTTCGCTGGCCTGTGTGCTCTCGTAGGCTCGCTCGCCGCACAGCCTCCACGCCAGCCATCCGCTCAGTGACAGGAACGC
>SPBQ01000386.1 GCA_004525875.1 Myxococcales bacterium | reverse complement strand
CCTCGTTCCTGCACGCCGACACCGTGCTGGCCGATCTACGCACGCTCGCCAGGGAGCCGGACGCTGCGTCGAGCGTGCCGGACGTACGACTCGCCACGCCGACAAGCAAGCCGACGGCCGACGCTGCGGTCCCCCGACACGGCGCCGGCGACGTGAAGAACGGCTACGAGGCCCGCGACTATCGCAGCCGTTCGAAGAGCCTCGCCAGCCGTGAAGGCGAGACGGCCGACCTACTGGCGCTGCTCACCGAACCCCCGCTCGGGCTTCCGCCCGTTGCAGTACCGCCCGACAATCCGGTGACGGCGGCCAAGGTCGCGCTCGGCCGCAAGCTGTTCTACGACCGCCGGCTGTCGCGCAATCGAACCCTCTCGTGCGCGATGTGCCATATCCCGGAGCAGGGATTCACCAGCCACGAGATGGCCACGGCCGTCGGTATCGAGGGACGGACGGTGCGGCGCAACGCGCCCACCATCTACAATGTCGGTCACGCGCGCCTGCTGTTCCATGACGGCCGCGAGCGCCTGCTCGAGCAGCAGATCTGGGGACCACTGCTGGCCGCCAACGAGATGGGCAACCCCTCGGTCGGATTCGTCCTGGATACGATTGCCTCACTGCCCGACTACCGAGGCCTGTTCGACGCGGCGTTCGACGGTCGTGGTCCGAGCATGGAGACGCTCGGCATGGCGCTGGCCAGCTATCAACGCACGCTCGTCAGCGGCGATAGCCGCTTCGACCGCTGGCGCTACGGCAAGGACGACGGCGCGATCTCGCAGTCCGCTGCGCGCGGGTACGAGCTGTTCACCGGCAAGGCTCGCTGCTCGAGCTGTCACACGATCGGCGAGCAGCACGCCCTGTTCACGGATCACGACCTGCATGACACCGGCATCGGCTACCGCAGCTCGATGGCGCGCGCGCCCGAGACGCTCGACGTCCAGATCGCGCCCGGCGTCTTCGTCGCCGTCGACGGCGCGAGGGTGGCAGCCGCATCCGAGCCGCGCCCGCCCGACCTCGGCCGCTACGAGATCACCGGGGACCCGGCCGACCGCTGGAAGTACCGGACGCCCGGGCTGCGCAACGTCGCTCTCACCGCCCCCTACATGCACGACGGCTCGATCGAGACGATGCGGGAAGTCGTGGAGTTCTACGACGGTGGCGGCGTCGCGCACGAGCTGCTCGACACGCGGATCGAGCCGCTCGGACTCGAGACTAGCGAAGTGGCGGATCTCATCGCGTTCCTCGAAACGCTGACGGGCGACAACGTGGAAGTCCTCCTCGCCGATGCATTCGCGGCGCCCGTGGGTGATCCGCGCTAGGGGCGAAGGCTGTGCGTCAGAACCGGACCTCGTCGAACGTCGCACGGCCATCCCCTTCGACGAGGAAGCGGTGGACCGCGAGCGCCACCTCCAGGTTGCCGCGCGCGCTGAGATGCCCCTCCCCGCCCGCAAGGTAGAGCCGTTGGTCGGGTGCCAGCGCGGCGGCCACCGCTGCGCCCCGCGCGGCGCGAAGGCTCGGCGTGAGATCGAGGATGGGGATGGCCGCAGCCGCCGCGATCCTGCCGAGCCGCCCACGCGGATAGTCGCGATCGTAACGGTGCGCGTCTTCATCGGCGCGTTCGAGCACGCGCTCCCACATATCGTCGTAGACCTGTCCGCCGGCCGGACAGAGAACCAGCACCAAGCGTGCTCCATCCTCGAACACGGCCTCGCGAAACGACTCGAGCAGCGCCGCATTGAGCCGCCAGGCCTGCGCCAGCATCTGGTCGGGCTCCGGATCGAAGATGCGATCGCCGGACCGTGGAGCGAAGCCGTGGCGTAGCGTTTTCATCGTCGCCTTCTGCCAAACGTAGAACCGGCTGTTCTCGTTGAGCCACACCGACAGCTTCTTGCTCGCTACCGAGTACGGCTGCTGCACGAGCCGGCCTTCGGCGTCCAGCTCGAAGTAGATTCGCGGATTATTGCTGAGACGCCTGGAGTTGTCCGAGAAATCGTTCCCCATGAAGTAGACCACGATCACCAGGTCGGGCCGGTAGCGTCGAACGAGCTCCCGGTAGAGCACCAGCTCTTGCCCGGTACTGGACCCCGCGACACCAAAGTTCAGCACCTCCCAGCGACGCTCGGAGTCGGACTGGTTGAGGAGTTGCTCGAGCTCGGCGACCGCCGTGTCGTGCTCGTCGGACTCGACCGCCGCGACCATCGAGTCGCCGATCACGGCGATCCTGCGCGTGCCCGTGGACGCCTGGTAAGCGACGTCGGGCCCGCGAAAGCCTTCACGGTTGAAGCGCAGATGGATCGGCCGGCCGGCCTCCTCGACGAACACCTCCCCCTCGAACCCGGGCGTGTGCGTCTTGCCGACGAGAGGATCGCGCAGGGCGAGCGAGGGGTGGATGTCGGATAGCAGGCGCGTCGCCGCTTCGAGCAGGATCAGGCTGGCCGCGAGCGCCGCGATCAGGAGGCCGAGCTTGCCGGCCAGCGACTTGAGAGACAACGCCGGCATCGTGCCAGCGAACAGTCGTAGCGCCGGCCGCGCGCCGGCTCAACGAGACGCAGCCCGGCGGGCGGCGAGCTCAGTCCGACGCCGCGCGCGCGTGCTCGGCGCTGCGGCCCTTCTCCGCGGCCTGCCCGTTGCGGACGCGCTCGCTCTCGGTCGCCATGTAGTCGACGAGCGCCTCGGCCTCGAGGTCACCGAGCTTCAAGTTCGGCATCTGCAGCTCGTTGAACTTGTAGAACAATCCCATCGCGATCGGGTCCTTCTCGGCGAGCATCTCGTCGGGCACCTTGAGCCAGCGCAGCAGCCAGTCGCGCTCGCGCATCTCGGTCACGCCGAGCAGGTCGGGGCCCACCTCGTCGCCGTCGCCGTCGCCGATGGTGTGGCAGGTGCTACATCGCGTGCGAAACAGATACTGCCCACGGCTGAAAGCCGGCACGACCTGGGCCTCTTCGTAGCGGGCGCGGTTCGCGGTGCGGGTGCCTGGCTTGTAATTGTGCAGCGCCTCCCCGATCAGGCCGGCAAGCACTTTGGGATCATCGTGGGGCGAGCGCTTCTGCCAGCGCCCCGTCACCTGATTGCCCACGATCAGGCTCGTATTGTGATCCTCCGGGTCGTCAGCCAGCTCCTCGAAGAACATCCCGAGCTTCTTCTGGATCAGCTTGACGTTGTCCATGTCGGTGTTGAGGAACAGCCACCCCGGCTCGACGTTGAACTTCTTGGCGTACTCGGCCAGCCGCTCGGGCGTGTCGTGGCGCGGGTCGATGCTGATCGAGTACAGGAACACGTCCTTGCCCACCCGGTCGCCGAGCAGGCGCTGGACCTGGCGCATCTTGGCGGTCTCGGACGGACAGGTGTTGCGGCACTTGGTGAAGATGAAGTTGATCGCGACGACCTTGCCCTCGATCAGGTCGTCGAAGAAGCGGACCTTGTTGCCCTCGTGCGTCGTGAGCTCGACGTTCGGAAACCACTCCGCTCCCCAGCGCGAGCCGCCACTCGCCGCCGACGGCACGGCGGGCGTCGCCGG
>SPBQ01000122.1 GCA_004525875.1 Myxococcales bacterium | reverse complement strand
GGAACGCGGGGCGTGGTCTCGCCACCGAGCACAAGAGCGAGCCGCTCCGGCCTGGCCGCGAGCGTGCGCGCAAGCTCGGCCAGAGTGCGGGCCGCGTCGGAGGCGTCTCCAGCCAGCCGTCCGTCCGGCGGCGACACGCAGCGATAGCCCCTTTCTTCAAGTACGCACCGGGCCTGCGCGCACGCCGTGGCGACCGAGGCGAGCACGACGAACCCTTCGACATTAGCCGGTCCGCAAGGCTCGGGGCGCGCAAGCGTCTCGAGCACAGCGGGGGCCAGCACGGACTCGAGCCGGTAGCGCCTGATGATTTCGAGCGCAGCCGTCGACCCATCGCGGTCCGCGCCAGTCGGCGCGACCGTGGGGCCGGAGCCGATGATGGCCGGGTCGTCACCCGCAACGTCCGAGATCGCGAGCGTCAAGACCGACGCAGGCCGCGCAGCGGCGGCAAGCCGGCCGCCCTTGGTCCGGGAGAGCGCGCGTCGCACGCTGTTGATCTCCGCAATGTTCGCGCCCGACCGCACGAGCTCGTCGTGAGCGGTGAGCAGATCCGCCTGCTCGATCCGTGGGTCGGGAACCTCGAACAGGGCCGAGCTACCACCGGAGACGAGATAGAGAAGGCGGTCGCCCACGCCGAGGGCCGACACGGCGTCAAGGATCTTGCGGGAGGACTCGACGCCGACGGCGTCCGGAACGGGGTGACCTCCGTGCAACAACTCGATACCGGGCGCCAGCACGGGGGCCGGCGTGGAGGACGCGGCGGCACCGGGATGCGGCGCCAGCGCGAAGCCGCAACCCCCCACTCCGACGCCCGCGGCCATGGGCACGGCGACCTTGCCAGTGGCGACGACGAGCGTGCGCTCGAGCTCGTCGGATACGCGGGGGTGGTCGGTGAAGTACCGGGCGACGCGTTCAGCGCCGTCGGCGGCGCGAACGCCCGCCCGCCAGGCTGTCAGTGCATCGTCGCGGAGCGAGGTCAGACGGCGTCGTCGTCCGAATCGCCGCCGGAATAGCGAGTCGCGCCCGCGGGCGTCGCCTCGGAGTGCATCGTGCGCTGGGCCTGCTCGAACTCGCTCTGGCACGTGACGCACAGACGGCTGAAGGGCATGGCCTCCAGCCGGCCGGGTGCGATCTCGCCGTCGCACTCGTCGCACAGCCCGTACTCTCCGGAGTCCAGCCGATGCAGCGCATCGTCGACCAGCTGCAGCTTCTTGCGCTCGCGATCACCGAGCAGGAGGTTGATCTCACGGTCGCGTTCGTCGCTGGCGATATCGTACGTATCGCGGCCGTCGCCGGCCTCGCCCTCACGACCTTCCTTGACGTCCTGCTGGATCTCCCGCATCACGTTCTTGCGGATGTCCAGCAGCAGCTTCTGAAACTTGTCGCGCTCGCGTTTCCTCATACCAACCTCGTCCGCAAGACCGCGTACCGCTCGACGCTACATGCCTCCCTAGGGCTCGCGGGCGGCCTAAACTAGTTGCGGCATGGCCCCGCGTCAACAGAGATTCTGCGCGGAAACGCACGTCACCCGGTGGGGTGGTTCCGACCCGTGTCGGCGGCGGCAATGGCGGCGGCCGGTGTGCATTCGCCGAATAGGTCATAGGCATCGCTGCCGGTGAGCGTGGCCTCCACCACGCGGCCGACGCACGGGGAAAGGTCGCCACCGAGGCATCCGAGGAAGGTGACGCCGTCGATCTCCGGCGCCTGAAACTCGGTGCGCCCGTACCAGGTGCCAGTCTCGTCGCGGCCGCAGACCAGCACCCGCTCTCGTTTCCCGACGCGCGCAGCGAGCAATTCCTCGGAGATCGGCTCCTGCAACACTATGAGCTCGTCACGTCGCAACTCGGCCACGTCGGCCGGCACCGGGTCGGGCAGATCCGCGGCCGCGCTGCCCTCCTCTCGCGAGTAGGTGAACACGCCCACGCGGTCGAAGCGGACATCGGAGACGAAAGCGCACAGGTTGGCGAAGGCCTCGTCGGTCTCGCCCGGGAATCCCGTGATGAACGTGCTTCTCATGTAGGGCTCGCGTACGCGCGTCCGGATGCGGTCGATGATCCTGCGGAGCTGGTCGGCCCCGCGCGCGCGACGCATGGCGCGCAGCACGATCGGGTCGGCGTGCTGCAGGGGCATGTCAATGTACGCACAAACATTGTCCACGGCATCCATCGCCTCCAGCGCCTCATCGCTGAGCGTGTTCGGGTACAGGTAGAAGCAGCGCACCCGCGCCAGGCTCTCGATCCGTCCGAGGCGGTAGAGCAGTGCAGCCAGCCCCTGGCGCTCGCCGAGATCGCGTCCGTAAGCGCTGAGATCCTGCGCAACCAGGTTGACCTCGACCACACCGCGCTGGACGAGCCCCTCGACCTCGAGCGCCACGTCCTCGACGGGCCGGCTCTCGTGGCGACCGCGAATGGCCGGGATCACGCAGAACGAGCAGTCGTGATCGCAACCCTCGGAGACCTTCACGTAGGCGGATCCGTCGCGCTCGGTGACGATGCGGTCCATCGTGGCGGCCGGCAGGTAATGCTTGTTACCGAGGAACGTGACGGGCCCGTCCACACGCGTCGCATCGATCGCGTCATTGATTCGATCGAGCGCCCCCGTCCCCACGAGCGCGTCGATCTCGGGAAGCTCGACGGCGAGCTCCTTTCCGTAGCGCTCGGCCATGCAGCCCGTGACCACGAGCTTGCGCCCCTCGCGCGCAGCTTTGAGCTCGGCGAGCCTGAGGATGGTGTCGATCGACTCTTCACGCGCCTGCTCGATGAACGCGCAGGTGTTCACGACGAGGACGTCGGCGTTATCCGGGTCCGAGACGATCTCGTGCCCCGCCGCGACCGCGCGCGCGAGCATTAGTTCGCCGTCGATCTGGTTTTTGGGACAGCCGAGAGGCGCGAGGAATATCTTCTTGCCGGCCTTCAATCGCGCATGTTCTCGAACTGGAGTGGCAGGCCGAAGTCCTTCTCCCTGACCAGTTGCATGATCCCCTGGAGATCGTCGCGCTTCTTGCCGCTCACGCGGACGGTGTCGCCGCTGATCGCCCCCTGCACCTTGAGCTTGGTGCCCTTGATCGCCTTCACGATGGCGCGCGCGGTGTCCTGATCGATACCAGCCTTGATCTTCACCGTCTGGCGCGCGCGCCCGCCGTGGGCGGGCTCGATCGTACCCGCCTCGAGCGCACGGAGCGGCACGTTACGCTTCGCCAGCTTGCCCTCGAGGACCTCGAGCGCGGCCTTGATCCTGAAATCGTCCGTCGACTCGAGGACGAAGGTTTCCTCCTTGAGCTCAATCGCAGTGTCCGAGTCCTTGAAGTCGTAGCGCTGCAAGAGTTCCTTGTTCGCCTGGTTCAGGGCGTTATCGACTTCGTGCCAGTCGACCTTCGAGACGATATCGAATGTTGGCATCGGCGAAATTCGAATGCGTGCGAGCTGTCAACTTCCGTCGGGTGCAGCAGTTATGACATCGACGCCAGCCGGCGGGAAAAACGCGAACAGGCCGTCGTTCAACTCGACGTTGCGGTGAACCCCCTCGAACTCGACGCGGGTCACCGAACCGGCAGGATCGGTCATCACCACCGACCGCAGATCGAACGTGTCGGCCGACATGACGAGCTCGAGCGTCTCGCCGACCTCCGCCTTCGGTTCGAGCTGAAGGCGTACCATACCTGCGGGACTATCCAAAAGGGACAGCTCGTAGCGCTCGACCAGCCCCTGGCGGTCACCGAGCAGCGCGACTAGGCCGCCGGTGCCGAACGCCGTTGCGTAGTCCACCTTGTAGACCTGCTCGAGATCCGGCTGGTACACCCAGATCCAGTTTCCGTCGCCCACGACGCGCTGCTCCTGCCCGCGCGTGTAGTCGAATCGCATACGGTCGGGCCGCGAGAAGTAGAAGCTGCCGCCACTGTCGACAGCGCCGCCGATGCCGTCGATCTCGATGCTCTGGTTGAACGTCGCCGTGTAGGTGGCTGTCGACTCCCAGCGCTGCTGGTAGGCGGACCAGATGGTGTCGACGTTCGCGGGGCCGACGTTCGTGGCCCGGGAGGCGAGCGGTGGGGCGGGGTCGGCGGCCGCCGCCGGCGTGCCGCTCAGCGTGAGCACGCCGAGCACCGCGACGCGGATCAGGCTCCGCTGGCCGCGTTGCCGACGATGACCTTGCGCGGCCGGGCCCCGTCGGATGGGCCCACTACGCCCTCGCGTTCCATGTGCTCCATCATGCGGGCGGCTCGGTTGTAACCGACCCCGAGCTTGCGCTGCAGCCACGAGGTCGAACCCTGCCCATTCTCGATGACGAGGTCAACGGCCTTGTCGTAGAGCTCGTCGAAAAACTCCTCATCCTCGTCTTCAGAGGCATCGGACGACTTGTCCTCGAGCAGGTCCATCCAGTACTCCGGATCGCCCTGCGTCTTGAGGTATTCGACGATTCCCCTGATCTCCTTGTCGCTGATGTACGCACCGTGCAGGCGTTGAAGGAACGAGGTTCCCGGGGCCATGTACAGGAGGTCGCCGTTGCCGAGGAGGCGCTCGGCGCCCACCGTATCGAGGATCGTCCGCGAGTCGGGACGGGCCGTCACCTGGAAAGAGATGCGCGAGGGGAAGTTCGCTTTGATCAGGCCAGTGATGACGTCCACCGAGGGACGCTGCGTGGCGACGATGAGATGGATGCCCGCGGCGCGAGCCTTCTGCGCCAGCCGGGTGATGGAGGTCTCCACGTCGCGGCCGACCGTCATCATGAGATCGGCGAGCTCGTCGATAATTACGACGATGCGCGGGAGGTGCTCGTGTCGCATCCCCTCCTCCTCGTCGTCCTCTTCCTCCTCGTCCTCTTCCTCCTCGCCTTCTTCCTCCTCGCCTTCTTCTTCCTCGTACTCCTCTTCCTCGTATTCCTCGTACTCCTCGGCGATACGCTGGTTGTAGTCGTCGATGCTACGGACCTGAAGATCCTTCATGACCTCGAAGCGGCGATCCATCTCACGGATCACGTTGGCGAGGGCGGCCGAGGCCTTCTTGACGTCGGTCACGACCGGCACGAGCAGGTGCGGGATGCCCTCGTAGAGCGACATCTCCAGCATCTTCGGATCGATCATGATGAAGCGCACGTCACGGGGCGTCGCCTTGTAGAGCATGCTGACGATCAGTGCGTTGAGACTGACCGATTTGCCGGTACCAGTGGCGCCGGCCATCAGCAGATGCGGCATCTTCGTAAGATCGGCGTACGCGGGCAGGCCGGTCGTATCGCGGCCGATGGCCAGCGTGAGCGGCGAGGGATGGTTCATGAATTCCTCGCCCTCGATCAGGTCGTGGATGCCCACGACGGAGCGATGTCGATTCGAGACCTCGATGCCGACCACGTTCTTTCCGGGGATCGGCGCCACGATACGTACGCCGTGCGCACGCATTGCCATCGTCAGGTCGTCGGAAAGGTTCACCACCCGACTCACCTTGATTCCCGCGTCAGGCTCGAACTCGAACGTCGTGATGACAGGGCCCGGTCGCACGGCCGTGACCCGCCCCGACACGCCGAACGTCGCCAGCTTCTGCTCGAGGATCTTCGACTGGGCGACCAGCGCCCTGTCATCGGTCTTGTCGTTCGACTCGTCAGGCTTGCCAAGCAGCTTGGTCGGGGGGAGTCGATAGTCGTCGTGATCCAGCTCGAAGACGAACTCCTCGGGCTCCTCTTCTTTCTTCTTCTCGCGCTTCTCCGGTTTCGGCCGCGAGATCTCGATGATGGGCTCGGCGATCTCCGGCTCGACATTGATATCGTGGTCGCCGAAGACGACGGGCGGATCGTCGTCGATGATCAGCGGATTTTTGTCGACCGCCTGATTCTTACGGCTGCGCGACTTGTGCGGCGCCGGCTCTTGCTCCTCCTCCTCGTACTCATCGCCGAAGAAGTCGAAGCTCGGCCGGTGGTCCACGAAGAACGTACCGACGGCCCGGAACATGCCCGTGATCACGCCGACGACGGCCTGCAGGCAACCGCCCACGAGGTTCACCAGGCCCAGCACAACGTCCGAAATCGGCGTCCCGGTGAGCATGAGCCAGGTCAGTAGACC
This sequence comes from Myxococcales bacterium, assembly GCA_004525875.1. The sequence goes on along the minus strand of SPBQ01000122.1, from coordinate 867 downwards.
GAGCGAGCCCAAGACGACGGTGGAGCCGATGAGCCCCATCGTGTCGCGCATGACGGTGGCGATGAAGCCGCCGACCCAGCCGCCGGCAAGCGGCGCGGGCACCTCGGTGCGGTACAGGCCGAGCATCACTGCTGTCTCGAGCAGAAGGGCCACCGCGCCCACGATCTGCACGGGCGATCCCGTACGCAGTCGACGTGAAAACAGCGCCACAGCGCCCGCCGCCAGCAGCAGCGGGAACAGATAGGCCGCGTAGCCGAAGCTCTGGACCAGCACGTTGGCCAGCCAGTAGCCGAGCGGCCCGACATGGTTGATCTTGGGAGAATCGGGGACGTACGAGACGAAGCTCAGCGCGAGAACCACGCCGATCGCCAGGCACAGGACCCCTTCTACCTCATAGAGAATTCGAGACGGCTCTTGCTGCCTCGCTGCCCGCTTCCCAGCCACCCCGACTACACCCCGAACTGCGAAGATTTGGCGCCATCAGCCCGCGCTTACCGCCACGCCAGCGCTTGCTAACCAACGCCCCTGAGGAGCGCCAGCGCGCCGAGAATCACACAGTATACAGCAAAGGGGACCAGGCGTCCTAGTCTGACGGCTCGCATCATGACCTCAATGGCCAGCCAACCCGTCAGGGCAGCAGCCGCCGTACCTGCGGCGACCGCGACGGCGTCGACCGAAAGCAGCGCAGAGACGTCGCCTAGGCTGACTAGAATGGCGGCCAGGATGGCGGGAATCGACAGCAGGAATGAGAATCTGGCCGAGGTTGACGCATCGAGTCCACGTAACAGCCCGCCGGTGATCGTCGAACCCGAGCGCGACACGCCCGGCACGATCGCGACCGCCTGGAACAGCCCGATGGCAAGGGCG
>SPBQ01000394.1 GCA_004525875.1 Myxococcales bacterium | reverse complement strand
GTCGGCGACCTGGCCGTTGGGGAAGCGTATGATGTTGCCCTCGTCGAGCCGCAGGCGTGTGCTGATCGAACCGACCTCCTCGAGAATGCCGTGCCGCTCCCCGATCGTCAGATGGCAACCGGGCTCGTACATCTCGCGCAGATAGACACCGGCGACGATGTGGCGCGCGATGTCGCGCGTGCCGAATGCCAAGGAGATTGCCAGCGCGGCGGCGGCGCCGACGAGGACGATCTGAATGATGCGATTGAGCAACAGCGTCTCGACTTGGAGCTGGCCGATCGCGAGGCTGGCCGCGACGATCACGAGCGTCCCGTAGGCGAGCCTTGCCAGTACCTGTGCGTAGTCGACGCCGATGCTCTCGGCGCCGCTGCGCACGACGCTCTGGACGAACGATGCCACCGTCATCCCGACGATGAAGATGACAAGAGCGGCGATCACGTTCGGCAGGTACATGACGAACGACTCGATTGTTCGCGATACGGTCATCAGTCCGAGCGTGTCGGCCGCCGACACGAGAAACGTCAGCAGCAGCAGCCAGAACAGTAGATACCCGATCACGTTCGACGCGGGCGCGTACACGCCCGCGCGCGCCAGGAAGCGGTCGAGCCCGACCCGTCGCCCGAGCCCGTCGAAACCGAGTCTGCGTAGCAGGCCCGAGGAGGCGCGCTGAGCCAGGCGCGACAGCGCGTAGCCGAGAGCGAGGATCAGGAGTGCGGCGACGATGTTCGGCAGGAAACGGGCGACCTTCGCCCACGGCTCCGCGCCAACGCCAAGCAGCACATCCCTGAGCTGTGCGACCGTGATCGGCGCCGAATCGCTTGCTGCTACCGCCAGGCCCATGGGTGCGACATCCTACGCCTGCATGCGTGCTGTCGCACGGGCAGGAGCCCGGGAGTTCGGCGCGCGACTTTCAAACGGTAGGCTCATAGTCGGCTCCCGCGCGCGGCGGCCGCTCCAGCGCCAGACGACCACGGCCGGAGCGAAGGAACAGGAACAGACTGCCGATCACCAGCGCCAGCGCGGCCGCGGCGGGCGTTGTGTTGTAGCGGCGCTGGGCGAAAACCTGACCACTGCCGATGGCCGCTCTCGCCTGCGGTGCGATCGGCAGGCCGTATCGCTGCGCCATGCGGTTGATCTGCAAGAAATGAATCACGGGCACGCCCTCGTCGAGGAAGCGTGCCATCACCGAGTCGATGAGTGCGGCCTTGGGCGGAGCGCGGCGGTTGATGCCGGGCTGGTAGGCGAACTTCGACCGGTGCGTTCCAACCGATGAGGTGCCACCGCCAACGTTGATGTAGGCACGGATCGGCCTATCGCCCGCCGCCTGTCGATAGTGGACCATGCGCTCGACGACGCTCTCGGCGTAGTTCTGCGGCTCGATCACGAGCAACCCGCTGCGCTCGGACGCGCGCCGCAGCTGCGCGAGGCCGACGGTCGACACGCCGGCGGCGCTGTCCGCGGCGCCCCCGAGCGAGACGGCCGCCGACCGGTACGGGAAGATCTTCTTGTTGAAGAGCACGCGTTCCATGTCGGGCCAGGTCAGCTGCGAGTGGTTCGCGCCCCACTGCGAGGCCGAGATGCTCGAGATGATGATCGGGTCGAGCCGCATCGTCGCCATTGCTGCATACAGGCTCAGGTTGATCCCTGGGAATGAGCCGGAGATGCCGACAGCCACGGTGTCGCCCTCCTCGACGCCGGCCTCGGCCAGGAGCAGCACCGCGACGGCCGCCCAGTTCGGATTCACCGTCGTCTGCTTGGCGAGAAGATTGCCGGAGCTGCTCGTGATCTCGCTCATCGCGACTCCGATGATCCCGGAGCCCGCGGGATCGGCAATGGGGTCGATCGGGATCTTGAGCCGGGTGCGCTCGGCGCGGATCGCATCGGTGGCCTCTGCGGCCAGGTCCGTGGCCTCGAGCATGCGCTCGAGATAAGCCTCACTGGCGCGCTCCGGGAACACCTCGACGACGATGATCGCCGCCAGGGCTACGCCCGCGATCGCCAGTAGCGCGTTGTTGGAAACGCCCCGCGGCCGCCAGTAGATCCGCTTCATCTCTCGCTTTGCTCCTCGATCATCACGTAATTCGCGGTCGACGCGTCGAACCACCTCAGCTCTTCCGGCACGACGAGGATCAGCAGGAGTCGCACGACCACTGCGCTGGTGAGCAGCGCTGCCAGCGTTGGCAGGACGCCTTGCCGGTCAAGCCAGATGGCGATCAATCCGGGGACGATGTAGCCGATCACCCTGACGTCGACGCCCGTGTCCCCCGGGCGGGCGATCATCAGGGCGGCCGAGAACCCCTCAGGCACGGGCAGCGGCTGCGCGCCCATGGTCGCGTCGAACGCGGCCACCACGAGCGCGTTCGCGACGACTCCGGTGGCGTATCCCACCAGGATCATGAGCGCGGTGCGTCGCCTTCCGTAGATGATGACGAACGTCGCCAGGATGCGCACGAAGAACAGCGTGAACAGGGCGGCACCGAGCGTCACGGCGAGATCGAGCGGCCGTGTGATGTACAGCGCGACGTAGCCGGGCACGACCAGGCCGCCGGCCGCCAGTCCGAACAGCTCCGAGAAGAGCAGGCTCACGACCAGACCGATCCCGATGGAAACGGCCAGCAGGTTCAGCTCCATGCGTGTAGATCCCTTTGCGTGCCGCGGTTACGGAACAGCCGTGCCAGATCCTCACCGCCCCCGTGGACGTTGCCCATCCCCATGATGAGAGCGGAGCGGCCGGCCCGTTCGACGAGCGTCTCGAAGACCTCGGCGGGCGGCTTGTTCTCGGCGATGACGAGCTTGCGCACGTCGAGGCCGCGACCGGTGGCGGCACGCCCGAAGATGTACGTGCCGCTGCCCATCAGCACGTAAAGGTCTGCCGGCGGCCAGTCGACGCACGCCTCACCGAGCTGGCGCGAACGGTCGGGGCGATCGGCTCGGCAGCTGAAGAGCGCAATGCGACGCTCGACATCCGGCACCAGGGCCAGGACCTTGCGCCAGATCGCCTCTGTCGACTCGGGATCGTTGGCCGCGAGCCCGTTGGCGAAAACGAGCCGGCGGCCGAAGAAGTCGACCTCATGAACGGTCAAGGCGCCCGGGTCGGCCGCCGCCTGCCACATTCCCGCCAGGGCCGTCGCTCTGTCGACACCGAGCTCGGTGCAGACGCGCAGGGCCAAGGCGACGTTCGAGCGGTGCTCGAGATGTTTAAACCGCTGCAGCTCCGCGTCGGTCACCGTGTCGATCTCGGAGCCGGTGACGTGGACGAGGTCGCTGCCACGGTCGGCACATGCGCGAGCGAGGATCTCGACGTGACGCTGCGTCGATGTGATCAGTTTGGCGCTGGCCGGCACCGATCCGGCCAGCGCCAATGCCACGTCCTCCTCGCCCGGTCCCATGATGTCGAGATGGTCGGCGCGGGCGTTCGTGAT
>SPBQ01000308.1 GCA_004525875.1 Myxococcales bacterium | reverse complement strand
GGCGACCCGGGTCGGTCACGATGCGATGGACGGCATCGATGGCGACCGTCGAAAGATCGGTCGCCGCTGCGTGCGAGCCGTTCACCGCGTACGGCGACAGCGCGGACTTTCGCTTCCTGCACAGCGGACAGTCCCACGCGGCGCGGGCCTCGCGCGCGATCGCCACGCGCTCGGCGCCCGTCCACCAGGTTCCCGGTTGCGCCAGCGCCTCCCACGCCCGCGACTGCGATTCGACGATATCGTCGCGCACGCGATAGCCGGTAGATTCGTAATCAATCACGAGTTTCCTCCAAGAAGCGGGCAGCCTAGCGCGCGGCGAACCGCACCGCCATCGTCTCGATGCCCACGACGAAGTTCGACGGACGGCGCGGCCGAGGCCGGTCGGTGTCGAGCTCGATGTCCGGCAGCGACTTCAGCAGCTCCTCGAACATCACCTTGAGCTCGAGGCGGGCCAGGCTCGCCCCCAGACAGAAGTGGGTGCCGTAGCCGCCGAACGCGAGGTGGCCGTTGGGCTGGCGCTCGATGTCGAAGCGCATCGGGTCTTCGAAGATCTCCTCGTCGCGGTTGGCCGAGGGGTAGAGCAGCAACAGCTTGTCGCCCGCGCAGATCTTCTGGCCTCGCAGCTCGACGTCGCGCGTGGCGGTGCGGGCCATGTTCTGGATGGGCGACACCCAGCGCAGCATCTCCTCTACGGCCGTCGGAATCTTCGACGGATCGTCGACGAGCCTCTGCTTCTGGTCGGGGTTGAGCAGCAGCTGCTCGAGACCGCCGGTGATGACGTGACGCGTGGTCTCGTCGCCGCCGATCAGGATCAGCAAGGATTCCTGGATCAGCTCCTCCTCGGTGAGCTTGTCGCCGTCGATGTCGGAGTGGACCAGCACGCTGATCAGATCCTTCGTCAGCTCACGGGCGCGACGATCGGCGATGATCTTCTGCGTGTGAACGATGAATCCCTCGAATGCCTTGCCGGCATTCTCCATCGTCGCCTCGCTGGCGTCTGCGGCCGTCGCCAGCAGCATGTCGTCGGACCACCGGAGCAACGTGGCACGGTCCTCGGGCTCCACGCCGAGCATGTCGCCGATCGTGATCATCGGCAGCCAGGCGGCGACGTCCATCACGAACTCGCAGCGCCCCGCCGGCGCCACCTTCGCCAGCAACTCGCGAGTGATCGCCCGCAGCTCCTCTTCCTTCTCCGCCACGCGTCTGGGCGTGAAGCCCTTGTTCACCAGGTTACGACGCCGTTTGTGATCCGGGTCGTCCATGTTGATCATGCTGGCCGTGGGATCCGAGTCCGGTCGCATGCCCTGACCGTTGCGGAACGTCGTCGAGTCCTTCGAGACGAGCTGAATGTCTGCGTGCTTGGTGATACCCCAGACCCCGCCCTTCTCGTCCCAGTAGACCGGCGCGTTGGCGCGCATCCACTCGAAGGCCGGGTGCGGATCGTTCTTGTAGAACTCGCCGGCGAGCAGGTCGATGTCGTCTCTTCTCGGATGTTCGGGGTGGTCGGGCACGTGCGGTCCTCCGGTCCTCGCGGAAACGGTATTGTCGCGGCCAGCCGAGTCGTGGCAAGCCGGTGTGCGCGTTTCCACCCGCGCTTGCCGCCGACCGCCGTTCGCGTCATTTCTCGGCGGCGCCGCAGTGCCGCATCGCCATCCGGCCAGCGGCCGAGGTCAATCACCAACGATGACGGCCAGCAAGAAGTACGCGATCGAGCCCCTGTTCGGCGAACCCGCCAGCATCGACCTCGTTGACCACATCCCTCACTGCCGCTATCTCGACATCGAGATGGTATCGGCCTGGCCGTGCGAGGCCACCGCCAAGGTCCCCTATCGCGAAGAGCTGGTCGGCGATCCGTCGCGCGGCGTGGTGTTCGGCGGTGTGATCACGACGCTGATCGACCAGACCTGTGGTGTGGCCACGCTGTGCAGCCTCGAGGAGCTGGCCGCGATCGCGACCATTGACTTGCGAATCGATTATCTACGCGCGGCCGAGCCCGGCCTCGACCTGGTCTGCCGCGCCGAGTGCTACAAGCTCACGAAGCACGTGGCGTTCCTGCGGGCCGTCGCGTTCGACCGCAGCATCGACGATCCGTTCGCGAGCACTGTGGGAACGTTCATGATCGGCGCCAACCCCACCGAGCAGCCGCTCAAGAAGCTCGCAGAGGAACGCATCCGCGCGGCGGGAAGGAAGTAACGATGGCGCTGCGAGTACCGGCCAACGTGATTCCCTACGCACGGTTCCTCGGCGTCGAGCTCGATGAGGACGAGCACGGCACGCTGTGCGTGCTGCCGTTTCGCGAGGAAATCATCGGCAACAGTCGGCTGCCGGCCATCCACGGCGGCGTGGTGGGCTCGTTCATCGAGATGACGGCAACGCTCACGCTGATCAACGACCACCAGAGGGAGGGCGACGGGTTCCCCAAGCCGATCGGTTTTACGTTCGACTACCTGCGTTCGGCCGGCCCGAAGAAAACGTTCGCACGTGCCGAGGTGGTCAAGCACGGTCGCCGTATCGTGAACGTGCGCGTGATCGCCTGGCAGGATGATCCCGCCAAGCCGGTGGCGGCGGGAATCGGGAACTTCCTTCTCTCGCGCCGCTGCCGGCTCTGTCCTCGCTCGCTAGCTGCGCTCGAGCGCGTAGTGGGTCGCCGACTTGTAGTCGGCCTTGCCGTTGGGCGCGCGGAACATCTTCTCGACGACGAACACACGCTTCGGCGTCTTGTAACCGGCCAGCTGCTCGCGCACGTGGTCGCGCAACGCCGCCTCGTCGAACGTCGCGCCGGGCGCCAGCTCCACGACGGCCGTCACGGCCTGCCCCCACTTCTCATCGGGTAGACCGACGACGAGAGCATCCTCGACTCCTGGGTGGGTCTTGAGCGCCTCTTCCACCTCTTCGGGATACACCTTTTCGCCCGCGGTATTGATGCACACGCTGCCGCGGCCGAGCAGCGTGAGCGTCCCGTCGGCTTCCACGGTGCACCAGTCGCCGGGGATCGAGTAGCGCACGCCGTTTATGACCGGAAAGGTCTTGGCCGACTTGTCCGGATCCTTGTAGTACCCGAGAGGAATCGCTCCGGTACGCGCGACGAATCCACGCTCGCCACTGCCGGGCACGACCTCGCGGTGGTCCTCGCTGAAGACCTTGCAGCTGTCCCCGATCTTGAAGCGAGCCGTCTTGTCGCCGCCCTTCTTCGAGGTGACCGACGTGCCGAAGCCGACGGCCTCCGAGGAACCGAACATGTCGGCCAGCATCACGTTCGGCAGCTGCTCGATCAGCCCCTGCTTCACGTCCCGGCTCCACATGACGCCGGAGGACATGATCAGACGCAGGCTGGAAAGGTCCCAGCGGTCGCGCCCTGCGCCGAGCGCCTTGAGGATCGGCCGGGCGAAGGCGTCGCCGACGATGACGATGGAGCTCACCTGGTGACGGTCGATGGCATCGAGCATCTCGACGGCCTCGAAGCCCGCGCCCGCCGTGGTAACGATGCAGCCACCCGCGCTGAGGCAGGTGATCGCGGTGAGCAGCCCGGTGCCGTGCATGAGCGGACAGGCGACGAGCTGGCGCGGACCCGGTCCATGGCCGCCAAGGTGCGCGAGATGCTCGGCCAGGTGGGCCGGCCGCCCCCCCCGGTTGCACGGGGCGTTGCTGCCGGCGCCGAGGGCCTCCCACAGGTCGCCTGCCCGCCACATCACCCCCTTCGGCATACCGGTCGTACCGCCGGTATAGATGAAGAGAAGATCATCGTCCGAACGGGCGATGCCGAGCGGAGCGCCGTCGCCGGCGGCGACCAGCGAGTCGTACGGTTCGGCGAAATCGCCCCCCACGCCGGCAGACACACCCTCGCGGCCGGACACGTCCTCGCGGCCGGCCATGCCCTCGTGGCCGGCCACGCCCTCGCTACCAGACACGCCGTCCCGACCGGCAGTGCCGATGCGGATCCAGGATCTCACGCCCCCACAGCGCGCGGCCAACCGCTCGGCGCGATCGTCGAATTCCGAGCCGAACACGACGAAGCGCGCGTCGGAGTTGTCGACGATGTAGGCCAGCTCCTCGTCCAGGTAGCGGAAGTTGACGTTGACGTGCACCAGCCGGGCCTTGAACGCCGCCACCAGCGTCTCCAGATACTCGACACAGTTGCGCGTGTAGAGAGCGATCTTGTCGTCGGGGCGGGCGCCGCGCTCGATGAGCGC
>SPBQ01000464.1 GCA_004525875.1 Myxococcales bacterium | reverse complement strand
GAAGTCGGTGAGGCTCATGTCGACGGGTCCGAGCTCCTGGCGGAAGGGGGGGGGGTGGGAGAGATCGGAGAACACGAAGCGGCCGCGCTCGATGACGATGAGGGCCGCGAGGAATGGCAGCGGCTCCTCGGCGGTCTCTTCGTCCTCTTCTTCCGGTTCCTCCGAAGCGAAGGCTTCGGGAATGTCGGCGACGTTCAGCTGGCCGTCGGGCAGGATCTTCAGATGGATGACCGGTGCGCTCAGGCGCAGCTCGCGGAATGTGGGGCCGCCTTCGAGGATCGATGCGAGCTGGAGGTTCGCGAAGACCTTCTCCCAGGACAGGAAGTCGGAGCCGTCGCGATCGCCGATTTCCAGGCCCTCGATCGAAGCGGTGAGAGCGAACGGATTGATCCGGACCCGCTCGATGACGACGCGCCGGTCGAGCGTTTCCTCGAGATAGCCGGCGGCTTGCGAACGGACGACGAGCGGCAGGACGAGGAAGCCGACAACGGCGTAGGAAACGAGCAGAACCGCCGCGATGAAGGCGACTTTGCGGCCTCTGGAAAGACCGGAGTACCAGCGACGAAGTCTCATGGGGTGTTGTCGGCAAGCGGCGCGGTGGCGCGGCCTGCGTGTCGACGCCGGTCAAGATGCGTGGAGTGAGCAGGTATGGGAAGCGCAGCTCGCCGGGCGAGCTAGCCGCCACCATCGTACAACGGCGCCTCCGGCGGCTAGCGAGGAACGGCGCGGAAGTGAGCGAACAGGGCGGGGTGGTCGCTCAAGCGCTTGCGGCCCTTGCCCCAGCGAAAGCCGGTGTCCTCGCCGACACCGGCCGGCTCGAGACGGGTCGAGGGACCGGATCGGTACAGGATGTAGTCGAGGTCGCCGTCCTGCGTCCAGCTCTCGGCGCGACGTGCGCCGGCATCGAGCAGGCCAAGCTCTTGCTGGAAGGACTCGAGCATCGCGCGGTCGAGGTTGTTGGCGCGACGGCTGTTCAGGTCGCCGGCCACGATCACGGCGCGGCCCTGGGAGTGCCGGCGGATCTCCTCGGCCACGATGGCGAGCTGCCGCTCGCGGACGTCGCGGTTGGCGTTGCTGCCGCGTGCATCGAGGTGGGTATTGTAGAGATCGACCTCGACGCCGGGACCCGCGAGGCGCACTCCGAGCACGCCCTTGCTGGCCAGGCAGTCGGCCTTGGCGAGGAAGTATCCGTCGCACACGTCGAACGGACGTCGCACGAGCTCGGTGGCACGTAGCTCCTGGCGATTGATGACGACGGTGGTCAGCCCGGAGCTCAGCGGCATGCCGCGGCCGGCGAAGATGCGGCTGGCGATCGAGGCCAGAAACTGCTTGAAGCCCGCCTCCGGCGATTCGTTCGTGACCGGGCCGTTGCCGTTGAACAGCGAGAACGGGGTCCGGGTCAGCGCCTTCTCGAGCTGGCGCGGGAACACGAAGTTCTCCTGGAGCAGGGCGACGTCGTAGTCGTCGCTGATGCGGCCGCCGATCAGCGGTAGCCGCCGCCGCGGCTTGTCGCCGGCCAGGATCTCGGGGAGCGCGTGGACGTTGTAGGTAAGGATGCGGAAGCGAATCCCGTCCGGATCGATCGCGTCGGGTGCGAGCCCTAGCGGTGCGGTGAACGCGCCGACGTCGTGCACCCACAGGGGCGGCGCGCCGGCGAGCAGGATCGAAGCCGCGACGGCCGCGGTACAGGTGATGCGGGCTATGGATCGCATTCGTCGTGTCCTTCCAGGATTACATGACGAACGAGACTGTTGGTTATTTCCCTTGACGTACTCGGGGGTGCTCCGTCTCGAAACATTTCCATCGCTTCGTCGAAAGCCAGTGAGCACCGCACTCGCGTCGCGTCATGAGCGGTTCGTCGCCAGGTCCGCCGTGGCCGATGTCGCGCCGGGGATGCCGTCCTGTTCGGGGGAGCCGCTTGCCGGATGGGCGAGCGGGCGGGCGAGCTCGACTCGGTCTACGTCCCGTCAACCGTCGAGTGGAGCCGGCCGGCCATCATCTCGGCGAACGGCTTGGTGGGCTCCAGGCGGTCGAGGAGAATCTTCATCACGGCCGTCATCGGCACGGCCAGCAGGGCGCCGATGATGCCCCACAGCATTCCCCAGAAGATCAGCGACATGAGCACCGTGACGGGATGCAGGTCGAGCGACTCGCCCATGACGGTCGGCTCGATCACGCTGCCGATCAGCATCTGGATGGTACCGGGGATGACGATCGCCATTGTGGCGGCGAGCGGCGAGGTCTCCGGGCTGACGAGCACCATCGGCAGCGGTAGCAGTGTCGCGATGATCGATCCGATGCTGGGGATGATGTTGAGAAGGAACGCGAGCAAACCGAACACGAACGCGAGATCGACGTCGAGGGCCCAGAGCGTGAGCCCCACCAGCGATCCGGTCGTCGCCGACAGCAGCCCCTTCACGATCACGTAGCGCTTGACGCGCCCCTCGATCTCCAGCCAGACGCCGGAGCGCGGCTGCATCGGTTTTCCGCTGCCACCGACGAGGAGGAACAGAACGAACATGAAGACGAGGAACGATCGCGACACGATCGACGCAAGCTGGCTCGTGAGCGCGCGCAGCACGTTGCTCACGGTGCCGGTCGAGATCTCGCGAAACGGCGCGATGATCTTTTCCTTGACGACCGCCCCCTCGATGGGAAGCCAGGCCAGGGTGAGGTCGACGAGTTCGGTGACCTTTTGCTCGTAGGCCGGTGCGTTGACCGCGAGCTCGCGGACGGAGTTGGAGACGAAGGCGGCGATGAACGAGAAGCTGACGAACGTCAGGAACACCGTCAGCAGCAGCGCCACCGAGCGCGGCAGCTTGAGCCACTTCATCT
>SPBQ01000356.1 GCA_004525875.1 Myxococcales bacterium | reverse complement strand
GTGTCGGGGCACTGCGAATCCATGCAGGTGCAGCTCGTCGTGCAGGCCTCGCCGAGCGCGCAATCCGTATCAGCCTCGCATTGCTCGCCGAGGGCCGGCTCGAGCAGGCCGTCGCCGCAGCGCAGCGCGGCAGCAGCACAGGTGCAGTCCGGCAGACAGACAGCGGTCTGCCCCGGACACGGCGCTGGATCGCCGTCGCACTCCTCACTGACCTGATTGATCTCGCCGTCTCCGCAGAACTCGGCGGGCGGATTCTTCAGCGCCGGAACGCAGAGAAGCTCTTCCTTGCTCGTAGCGATCAGTAGTTCAGCAACGAACTCGTCTGCTGCCTGGATGCCGCCGAGCTTGGCATGCTTGGGCTCGCCCTTCGCCGGCTTGGCCTGATAGCACACCAGATGACCTTCGACGTTCTTTCTTCCCTGACCGTCCACGTTGACCGGGTTGCAGAGAAGCTTGGGCTTCTTCAGATCGAACAACCGCTGCGGCTCGGCGAACTGGTCGTCGAGCAGCGCTTGTTTGCCCTTCTCGAACTTGGGCGTACCCTTCGTGATCTTCACCTTGTAGCACTGGTAGTGATCGACGGCGTGGCTCGCGTTACTCGGCGCGGACACGATCCACGGGGGCGCCACCGTCAACGACTTCGCAGCCGGCACCAGCAAGCGGTCTTCCTTGATCGTCGTGAGAGCCAGACGAGCGAACTGGTCGAAGGTGGTGACGTCCTGCGCCTCGTGCTTCGCCCCGCTCGTCTTGATCTGGTAGGCGGTCAGGTGCGTGTCCGGATCTACGATTCCGGCATCGTCGGCATCGGCCGGATTACAGATGCCGCGCAGCTTGTTGATCGCGTAGTCCTGGATCTGAAACTGGTCGGCCAGAGTCACCGGCGTTCCCTTCGTAACGACCATCCCGACCTTCTTATCGGCCTTGCCCTTGTAGCAAAGGAAGTGATCGTCGGGCAGCTCGAATGGCCCGTTCTGCGCATTCGCGCTACCGGGCCCCATGAGCACTGCGACCGCCGCGGCGACGAGAAGTGACCCGAGCCTTTTCATCGGTTGCGTCGTGTGCACGTTGCCTACCCCCCGAATAGTAGTGCCCGGGTGCAAGAGTAAGGAGCCGTCAGGGAACTACGCTACTCGATAGGGTTACACCGGCTCTGGGGTCGTCGCCATCGGAAATCTCGCACTCCGGCCGAAATTCTCCGGCACGGCTCGGCCGAGCGCGTTCGGGAGCGGGCGCTCGAAAGAGCGCAGGATCGGCGGATGGACCACCCGGATCGCCGGCTGCGCTGCCGTGCGGTGCGGTTCCGCGTCGTTCGACGCACGAATACCGGCGTCGATGGTCATCCTGAAGCGGTCGAGTGCGGGCCCGAGCCGGGTTGCGCGACGAGAGCTTCGCGCATCGGGCCGGATGCGGGTGGCACCTGATGAGGCTCGGCTCGAGCGCACCCATGAGGGGGCTCCAAGAGAACGGCTGCGAACGGACGGACGGATCGTGTGCGGTTGCGACGGTGGGGCTCTGTCAGGGCACGGCCTCGTTCGCGGCGGGAACGCGGAGCATGACGGGCGGCGCGCCCTTGCCGGCGAGCGAGCCCTCGATCCGCACGCCTTTCTCTTCGAGAATGGGACGCATCTCCTCGAACAGCTTCGGCAGTCGGTAGTGGGGTACACGCGGAAACATGTGGTGCAGGATGTGGCGATCGTGCCCCCTGCAGATCGCCTTGCTGAGAGGAAACAGCGTCACGCGCGTGTCGCGATAGCGGCCGCGCTCGCTGTGCGGAAAGTGCGGAAGCCATGCGAAGAGGGCGGTCACGACGAAGAACCCGATCCGTGACGGTAACCACCACAGGAGCACGGCTTGTTTCGCGTAACCGGCGACGCAGAGACCGACGAAGACCACGAGACAGGTCGAGAGAAAGCAGAACTGTTGGCGAAGCTCGAACTCGTCGGGTACGACCTCGCCGAAGTCCTTCCGCAGCCAGTCCAGGACGGGGCCGGATTCGATGCGCAACACGCCGAACACCGGCAGTAGGAACTGGAGCGCACCGAAGCGCAGGTTTACCGGTAACAGATGGGAGAACGGCCCGGCGATCAGGTGGTCGGGGTCGCGGGTCGGGTCGTTGGTGAAGGCGTGGTGCTTCATGTGCGACGGCGCGTGCGCACGGTAGCTGAACCACATGGGGATGGCGCTCACGGAGCCGACCAGGTCGTTCAGCCACCGCAGCTCCGCATGGCGCCCCATGATATTGCCGTGGGTCGCCTCGTGAAGCGGCATGTACATCAGATAGGCGACCCAGCCGTTCACGAGGCAGGCGATCGAGTATGGCACGCTCCCGCGCATGGCGAGCACGATCATCGTGACCCACATCGCGAAGCCCCAAGCCGCCTCCAAGACGATGCGCCAGGCGACGTCATCGCGGTACCTGGCCGCGATCGCGCGCTCCCGACGTCGTTGTTCGGCGTCGGGGCACGTCGAGCGGGATGGTTCGGCGTTCGTCGTCATCGGTTCGGCAGCGATCACTTTGCCGGCATGTCCAGCGACGGGCCGGAGACCGGAGAGAGGCTTGACGCAGGCGCGTGAGCGATCTGACCATCGGGTCGTCGGCGAATGAGGTTTACCATGCGAGCCGGCCGGTGCCCAGGTCCTTCGCCCGATGGACGGTGCCCCGACGTGGCGGTTCGACGTAAGCTTTAAGGTGGCCTAGAACCGGGCCACCCCTGTCTCCTGGGCTCGCGCGATGTCCGATAGCATGATCACCTTCGACAGTTTCAATCTGATCTCGGGGCCGGACTACGCGGCTCAGGGATACCCGCACCCGCTCTGGAACCAGCTGCGCCGGGACGACCCGGTTCACTGGTACGAAAATTCCGAGGGGCCGTCGTTCTGGGCAGTGACCAAGGCCGAGGACATCATCACGGTGGGTCGGTTACCGGAGATCTTCGAGAACGGACCACGCCTGGTTCTCGACAATCACTCGAATGACGCCGATTCCGACTTTCCGAAGACGCTGATCCAGATGGATCCGCCCAAGCACACCGATTATCGCAAGCTGGCAGCCAGGCGTTTCACTCCCGGCAAGCTCCGGCGCCTGCACGCTGACATCGAGAGTCTGGCCAAGGAGATCATCGACTCGCTTCTCGCAGAAGGGAACGAGGGGGCTTGCGACTTCGTAGAGAAGGTATCGGCGCCGCTTCCGATCGCTGTCATTGCCTGGCTTCTCGGCGTGCCGCGCGAAGATTGGCGCCTGCTGTTCGACTGGACCAACCGCACGATCGGCGCGAACGACCCGGACTTCCGGGTCGAGGGGAAGACTGGAACGGAGACCGCGCTGCAGGCGATGACCGAGCTCTTCATGTACTTCACCGAGCTGGTTGCCGAGCGGAAGAAAGATCCCAAGGACGATCTCGTCACCTTCTTCGCCCAGATGGAGGTCGACGGGAAGCCGATTCCAGACATCGATGTGCTGACCTGGTGTCTCATCATCGTGATCGCCGGCAACGAGACCACGCGCAATGCGACCAGCGGTGGAATGCTCGCCCTGATCGAGCACCCAGATCAACTCCGAAAGCTTCAGCAGAGCCCCGACTTGCTGCCGCATGCGGTGGAAGAGATCCTTCGCTGGACGAGCCCGATCATCCACTTCTGCCGCACCGCGAGCGAAGACACCGAGCTGGCGGGACGCAAGATCGAGAAGGGGCAGCACCTGGCGC
>SPBQ01000372.1 GCA_004525875.1 Myxococcales bacterium | reverse complement strand
GGGTTCCCCAGCAGAAGAGGCTTGTAGTAGCGCGTGGCCGAGATTGTCAGCTCGTCTTTTCGGACCAGCCCCTGCGCGGCAAGGGGGGTCGCCCCGGTCACCGCGTTGATGCCCTTCACAGTCAGGTTGTTGACCACCGCGGCCCCGGGGTCCACCAGGTACGAGGTGGTCATGTACTTGGACCACGAGACGAACAGCACCGCGCGCCCCACCAGCGCGGGGTTGAAGATGTTGTGGCCGAGCCCGCCGAAGACCTGCTTGCCCAGCGCGATGGCGACGATGCCGCCGATGAGGGGCATCCACCAGGGAAGCCTCGGCGGCAGCGTGAGCCCGAGAAGCAGGCCCGTGAGCAAGGCCGAGAGGTCGGTGATCGTGTTCGGCCCGAGCTTGGCGAGGCGCCCGAAAGGGGGTTGGGCGGCGCCGAATGCCATGAAGACCTTCCCCATCGACGAGGCGTGGATCGGAATGCGGCTGCCGACCCAGTTTCCGGCACCGAGTGGGTGGCTGCTGTCGACCTGGGCGACGCGAGCGACTCCACCCGGGGTCGGGATGGCGACGTTGACGGTCTCTCCCGTGAGCTGACCGAGTTGTTCGAGGAACGGCCAGGCGAGGGTCGCCAGGTCGCCGACGCTCGAGTCGCGCCGGGCGTACTCGACGAGCACCGGGCCGGGTCGGAAGCCGCCGCCGCGTCGACGTTGCGCGAGGCCGTTTCGCTCGAGCGCGCGCAAGACGCGCGCTGCCGTTGATTTCGGCAGCTGCGTGTCCTCCATGAGGCTCGTCAGCGTCACGACGTCGTCGCTCTCGACGAGGCGCACGAGAACGCGAGCGGCGCGGTCGATCGCCTGGGCTCCATCTCCAGCGCTGGACGTTGTCGTTCCTGCCATAGGTCCCGTATGATGGCACCAATTTCGGAAGACGTCAAGTGACAATGGCGTTCACATGCGATAGGATAAGAGCCAGGTGTCAAATGATGGGACTAGCTAGATGTCACTCGAATCGCGAGCAGACGTGACGCTCGAGGCGACTCTCGACCCCGTGGGCCGAGATCTCATCCTCGATGCGATCGATGCGATCGAGGCAGTCGAGGCCCGCCAGGTGATCGAGCTCGCAATCGTCCGCCTTGCCGCCGTCCGGCGAACCGAAGCCGATCTCGAACGGCTGAGGGCGCTGCTCGACGGCATGCGCGAGTGTCGCAACCGCCCAGCGGCCTTCGCGGAGTTCGACTTCGCGCTGCATGTCGCTCTCTCGAAGGCGGCCCGGAACACGCTGCTCGCGAGCAGTCTGTCTACCCTCCATGACTGAATGCATGAGATGATCGAGCGCTTCGCGACCACGGCCGCGGCTGAGAATCGCATGGACGCACTCATCGAGTCCCACGCACGCCTCGTCGAGGCGATCGGGCGGCACGACGCCAACGAGGCGGCGCTCATCGTCTCGGACATGATGATCGTGCTCAGGATCGAGTCGGGACGGTCCTGGCCCCGGACGGCGAATCGAGTGAAAGCGCATCAGGGTTCAGAGATCGGCATGCTGGACAACAGGCCCCACGAAAAAGGAGATCGACCGTGAAGACCGCCGAGCGCACACGCATCGCCTTCGAACGGGGGACGCCGGATCGCGTTCCCGTCCATTGCTGGCTTGGGTTACCTCTGATCAAGAAGCTTCGGCCGCCGGACAAGACGACGACCGACATGCTCAACTGGTGGATCGACGATCCCATGGGCTCGATCGTCAAGATGCAGCAGGACCTCGGGCTCGACCCGATGATCACGACCTACAGCCAGCACATCGGCGAGCACGAGATCTGGCCGCGCATGCTCTTTCCCCGTCCGTTCGAGACGGAGACCTGGACCGAGACCTTCGAGGTGTCCGGCCAGGGAGAAGGATGGCGGGAGCACACCCATCAGATCCACACGCCCGATGGCGATCTCGACTACTCGTACCGCACCGAAGACGGCTTCGGCACGTCGTGCCACGATTTCCTACTCAAGGGCGATGAGCCCGAGACGAAGCTGCCGGCTCTGCGCCATTTCCCGTCAGCTGATGTGTACGACATGACGGTGCTCGCGGGGATGGTCGAGAAGGTCGGCGAGGAGGCGTGGTGGCTGCATCACGTGATCGGGCCGTGGGACATGGCGGCCGAGATTCGCGGACTCGTCGACCTTTCGATGGACATCTACGACCGGCCCGAGTTCGTCCACGAGTTGATGCGCGTCTGCACCGACTGGATCAAGGGCTTCTACCGCCGACTCGGCGAGACCGGCATCCACTCGATCTCGATGAACGAGACCTGGACCGGCGTTGGCGTCGCTCGCGATCACTTCGTCGAGTTCATGAAGCCGTACGAGGCCGAATGCGTCGATGCGGCGCATGATGCCGGGTATCTCGTCAGCTTCCACAACTGTGGCAGGGCGACGCTCCTGCTCGAGGACATCGCCGATACCGGCCCCGATGCGATAGAGACGCTCACGTCGGATCGCTCGTCCGGTGACGTCGATCTCGCCGATGCCAAGCGACGAGTCGGCGACCGGGTCTGTCTCTTCGGCGGCTTCAACGAGCACCTCCTCTACGAGGGAGACGCGGACGCCGTCAGGGATGAGGTCAAGCGCTGCCTCGATGCGGCGATGGAGGGGGGCGGTTACGTCCTCAGCTCGACCGGCCAGATTTTCGACGCCAAGCCGGGCATGATCGAGATCATGACCGAAACGGTGCGCGAATACGGTCGCTACAACTGAGCGGTCGGTAGCAGCCGTGGGCGATTCCGACCTCTTCGAAGTCGAGACATCGGCGGTAGGCCCCGGAGGGGTCCTGCCGCTGACGGACTCGTTCCTGAAGGAGCGCCCGTCGGGCGACGTGTTCGGGCTGTCCCAGAACGCGGGGATGGGCTGGGAGGCATCCAAGGTCGGTCGCGACGAGTTCCTGATTCTCTCGACGCTCGGCGGCTTGCGCGCGGACGACGGTAGCCCCGTTGCGCTCGGCTACCACACCGGCCACTGGGAGGTGGGACTGCTCGTGCGTGAGGCGGCCGTCGAGCTCGACCGCCTCGGAGACCTCCCGTTCGCCGCTCATGTGTCCGATCCGTGCGACGGTCGCACCCAGGGGACGACGGGGATGTTCGACTCGCTTCCCTATCGGAACGACGCGGCGCTCGTTCTCCGTCGGCTGGTGCGGAGCCTTCCCAACCGCCGTGGTGTGATCGGCGTCGGAACTTGCGACAAGGGGCTGCCTGCGATGATGATGGCGGTCGCCTCGTTTCGGGAACTCGCGGGAGCCGTGATTCCCGGAGGCGTGACGCTCCCGCCGCGGCGGGGCGAGGACGCGGGCGCCGTACAGACACTCGGAGCCCGCTTCGCACATCAGCTCGTCACTCTCGACGCGGCAGCCGATCTCGGGTGCCACGCATGCGCCACACCGGGTGGCGGCTGCCAGTTTCTCGGGACCGCGGCAACGTCGCAGGTCGTGGCCGAGGGTCTCGGGTTGACAGTGCCGCATGCGGCGCTCGCTCCCTCCGGGCAGCCGATCTGGCTCGACGTGGCCCGCCGCACAGCAGTCGCTGTGCACGACCAATGGCAGGGCGGACGCACGCTCGAAACGGTGCTCACCGACAATGCGATCG
>SPBQ01000278.1 GCA_004525875.1 Myxococcales bacterium | reverse complement strand
GCCCGAGAATCCGCCCAGCCTGGTCGACGCCGCAGCTCGAGCTCGGGCTCAGGCCAAGAAGGCCCCGAAGAAGACGCGACGTCGGCGTTCGGCTTAGATTCGCAGGATGCCGACGTCCGCGGCCGTGAGAGTCACCTTCTCTCCCTTGGCGGCTTCTTTGGCGGCGGCTTCCTTGGCCTCGGCGTCGGCGCGCTCCTTCTGCATGATCGCAGCATCGGCGTCGGCGATCTTCTGCAGGGCGATGTTGGCAGCAGGGTCTCCCGCCTCGGTCTGATTCGTCACGACGAGGAGCAGGCAGTCACCCTCGGGGCGGACCGTGATCTTCGCCTTCAGGTCGAGGATCGCCTTGTCGACCTGGGGGCGCGTGAGCTTGCGGATGAGGCATTGAACGGGCATTGCTGGATCCTACGTCAGTTCGGTCACGACCGCGAATGATGCTCCACCGACCGTACATACGCCCTCGATCACGCCGGTGTACGCGGGGAACGGCACCTCGAAATAGCTCCTCGGACCGATCCGCACGGTGTAGCTGACCGGGGAGACGCCGGCGGCGAGCTTGACGAACAGGAAGCGGCTCGGGCTGTCGTTCTGGATGATCGCACCGAGACGTGCTGCGTTGGCCGCCAAGTAGACCGAGGGCACGACCGAGGCGACGATCGTCGTGACGGTGCCGATCGTCGGCTGGACGAAGGTGACAGGCCCGACGACGATCGGACCAACGATGCGGACAACAAGTCCCCAGTCGCTAGCGACGGGTGGATCGTTCCGGGTGTTCGCGCCGGTGACTCGGCCGCTCGCGGCCATCAGTCCCCCCGATCAGCCCTCTCCACCGGAGGCGGAGACCGTGACGCACGGCATGTCCCCCTGCGCATAGAGGAACTCGCCTGCCGGGAGGCGCATCTGGTGATGGCCGCCGGCGGGAACGTCGATGGCGTCGCCCGAGTTGTTGCTGATCATGAATCGCGCGAACGCACCGGGCGGCCCAACTACACGGACCCAGATCGTCCAGTCTCGCTTGCCGACGGCCTTGAGGATCAGCGTGGGATCGCGCTCGGAGATGGTCACCGTGCGCGCGACAGGGCGGCTGGGCACCGCGATGACCTTGTCGTACTTGGGCGAGAGCGGGGGCGAGCTCAGGAAGGACGAGAGATCAAAGTCGGGCGGCGAGCTCGACTCGGGCAAGAGCAGCCTGCCACCACCACCGCCGTCACGACGGCGCAACAGCATGACCACGACGGCGCCCAGCGCGAGGCCGCAGAGGCTCCCCACGATGGTGAGCGTTGGCCATGGATCTGATCGGTCGTTCGCCATGACCCCTACTTCTTGCCTGCGCGCAGCCTCTTGACCAGGAAGAAGCCGCCGACGCCGAGCCCGGCCAGGAGCAGGAGCTTGCCGATGGGCGACCCGGAGCTCGAGCTGGACACCGGCGGCTGTGCCGTGAAGGTGGACGCCGTCGCGCCGAGGCCGTGCCTCGCCCAGGCTCCCTTGTCGCCGCAGCCGTCACAGCAAGCCCCCAGCGCCTTCCGGCGCCGCCTGGTCGTGGCCGAGTACTCGGCGATGTCGGCCATCGCCTGGGTGCCGATGCCGGTGCCGATGCCGAGTTTGGGTGCTGGGACGTACATGGGATTGCCTCCTACCGGAAGCCCTTGGGAAGCCGGTGTTGAATGTAGTCGAGGAAGTCGGTCGGCGTCATCTTGCGGATGTCCAGGTCGTAGGATACCGAGCGTGCGTTCGCCTGGGTGTGTCCGCGATCAGTCGTCGCGTGCTGGCTCGTGTAGTAGACCGCCTGGGGCTTGAACCACAGCCGCAGGAGGCCGTTCGGCGAGGTCGCATGCGGCAGCCTCAACGTTGGCAGCGATAGCTCCCATCCAGCTCGCCCCAGCGCCGCCCAGATGTCGTCGCGAGCCTCGGCATACGTAAGTTGCTTCTTCGGCTTGGCACCGGAGCGCACCGATCTGTGCTCGTAGAGCTCGGGAGCGGTCGAGTCCTTGAACCCACGTGAGAGCACCCGTCCGAGATACGCGCTCACGTCGGCCGTCGAGTAAGAGGCACCCTGAGCCTCGTCGTGCATGAGCGTTTTCATCTGCTTGGCGAGCGCCCAGGCATCCGCCGCGGCAGCCCGAGCTGCGGCGGCTCGCGTCTGCATGTACGAGGCTGATCCCGGAACGCGGAGCCAGTTGTCCTCGTTGTTCCAGACAAACTTGGCTCCGAACCCCCAGCCGTCCCGCTGCACCTGGGTGTACATGGGCCTGACCGATTCGACCATCCACTCGATGCGATAGAGCGGCGCGTCCGCTGGATAGAGCGGCGAGAGCACGAAGATTCCACTGTCCCTGCCGAGCTCTGACAGAGCGACAAGGGTGAGCCGGTGCTCGAGGGCGAGATCCTCCGCGATCTGCATCGATGCTGGATCTGGATCACGGATGATCATGCGAAACGCGTGGAAGGCCTCGTCCCGAGTCATCGTCGGGTTGGCGCGCGGTCGGCTGCGCAGCGGATGGGTCACGCGATCAGCCCCCCGACGGGCGCCCGCCACGCTTGCAACGTCGCCTCATCGTATCCGCCGCGTGCGCCCCGCTCGAGCTTCTGCGCTACCGATCTCGGCGAGTCGCCCCAGTGCCGGCGCATCACGTTGACCGCGAACCACGCATCGGTGACCGCGCGCGTAACAGCCTCGTGTTGGACGAGGTGGTAGGGCTCACCGATGTCGTACAGCCACGGCTCGCTGTGAAAGTAGCCCTCGATCGAGATCGTCCACTGTCGGCTGTTCGGACGCTTCTCTACCACCATCCACTGCACGTCGGTGAAGTCATCGTCGGTGTCGGCGAGCACAAACAGACCAGCGAAGCGCCGGGCGGTTCGATATCGAGTGTGAAGGCTCGTGTGCGGCTCGGACCGCAGCCACTGCTCGCTGACCTGTGCGAGCGTGAGACCGGTCTCCTCGAGGACGTCGAGCGCGACGTCGAGCGATTCTGGATCTGAATCCTGCACGAGCTCGCGGAAGTGCAGGCCGGCCTCTTCTGCCGTCATCGGTGGATTCACGACCTCGGGAGGCGTGCGCTCCGGCGTCACGTACCTGACCGCGGTGATCAGGTCGGATGCCGAGCCACCGATGAGATCCTGCTCCTTCATCTCCTTGGCGATCTGCCAGGAGAGGTCGGTTGCGATCGCGCGAGCCCTCGCAAGATCGACGTGGCTCGCGAGCGATGGGACCACCGGTGGAAGAGCACGCAGGTCATGGACGGACAGGTTCTCGAGGGCCGCAAGGGTGAGCAGGTTGTCGTCGTTGTTGGGGCCGGCTTGAACCTCGGACCAGGTCTGCCCACCGTAGTTGATGATGATCTCGATCCTGTATCCGGTGACCAGCCAGCCTCGCGAGCGTCGCTGTATGACACCTTGCTCCGGGACGTGCTCGGTGAACTTCCACACTATCCACGACACGGCAGTCCAGCCGATGGCCGCCGGATTCTGCTCTGACCCGATCACGAACTGCCCTGCCGACGGGAAGTCGCTGGCCCACCCCTCGTGCGGACCGGGCTCCAGGTTCTCACGGCCTTCGGCGGCCAGGAGCTCACCCACATCCGCGAGCTTGAGCCCGGCCTCGAGGAGCACGTCTTCCGCGATCGCCATCGACGCCGGATCGGGATCGACGAGCAGCCGCTTGAATTCAGCGAGGGCTGCAGCCTTGCCCTTGCCCATCTCCGGGTTGCGGGCGGTGCAACGAGCTGGGCTCACTGCACGACCTCGCTAGGAATGTCGTAGATCATGAAGTTGTTCAGGGTCTCCTCGTCGTACTGCCCGAGCGCACCGGCCTCGAGGCGTCCGACGACGGCCGGCGGTGACTCTTCCCGGTAGCGTTTCATCACGTGAACCGCGAACCAGGCGTCTTCGATCGCTCGAGCGACAGCCTCCTTCGAGGTGTCGTACCAGCGTGCCGTGGCCGGCGTGTTCTGGGACTCGCCGACTCGGTAGTACCAGGGCACGCCGTGGAAGTACCCCTCGATGTCGATGCCGTATCGCTTGATGTCCCGCGTGACCCACCGTCCGTAGTCGTCCTCGCTTGCCTGCTGCGCTCGGCCGTGAAACACGGTCCACTGAACAACGGTCGCGTCCCCCAGCCTGAACAGCCCCTGAACCTCTCCCGGCTTCAGTCGGGAGGTCTCAAAACTGGTCATCTCCAGCTTCGGTTCCTCGCGAGCCATCTCGGCTCGCTTCTCATCTTCGCTCACCTGCCTCAGCGTCAGGCCGGCCTCTAGGAGCACATCGATCGCCGCGGTCAACGAGCCGGCATCGGGATCGAGCAACAGCTCACGAAAGAGCTTCAACGCGGTAAGTGGTCCCCTCTCCTCCGGGTTCCGCTTTCGCACGGGCTTC
>SPBQ01000367.1 GCA_004525875.1 Myxococcales bacterium | reverse complement strand
CGGCATGTCCGACGCCGACTTCCAGCAGCTCCTCGAGCGGCTCGCCGAGCTGATGAAGGACATGGACCCGGAGCTGAGCGATCTGGCGCGCGCACTCGTGCTCCAGGACACCGGAGCGCTCGAACGGCTCCTGCGCGAGATGATGGAGTCGGGAACCATTCCGGCCGTCGATTCGCCAACGCAGATGCCGGCGGCCATCCGCGCGATGATGGATCGCCTCGGCGCCCAGGGCCTGGCCGAGGAGCTCGACCGGCTGAGCGAGGCCGCCCGCCAGGCCGGTGCCGACGAGGAGGCCATGGCCCGCCTCGATGAGTATCTCGAGCAGCGGCTCAAGGATCTGGGCGAGATGCTCAAGGGCACCGTCAAGATCGAGAACGAGCAACGGGACAAACCCGAAGAGCGCAAGCAGGAGCGCGACCGGCTGCTCGACAAGAGCTTCTATTACCTCTCACCGAGCGAGATCAAGCGGATGCGCGAGGCCGTCTCGGCCCTGGCGCGCAAGCTCAAGAATCTCATGTCGATCCGTCGCAAGCGCATGAAGCGAGGGCGGCTCGACGTCAAGGGCACCCTGCGTGCGTCGATGGAGTACGGAGGCGTCCCGTTCCGTGTGCGCTACGAGAACAAGCGCAAGGAGCGACCACAGGTCATCATTCTGTGCGACATCTCGGACTCCGTACGCAACGTTTCACGCTTCATGCTCCAGTTCGTACACTCCCTGCAGGATCTGTACTCGCGCGTGAGGAGCTACGTATTCGTGGCGGACATCGCCGAGGTAACCCGGCTGTTCAAGGAGAACGACATCCAGACCGGAATCACCGAGGCCATCAACGGCAACGTCGTGAATGTCTACGCGCACTCCGACTTCGGCCGCGCCTTCCGTGACTTCCACCGCGACCATCTCGAAGCTGTCGACAGTCGCACGACCGTGATCATCCTCGGCGACGCCCGCAACAACTACAACGCGCCCAACGACTGGGTGCTGCGCGACGTCCAGCAACGCGCCAAGCAGGTCATCTGGCTCAACCCGGAGAATCGCTCGACCTGGGGATTCGGTGACAGCGAGATGTCGAAGTACGCCCGATACTGCGACATGGTCGAGGAGTGCCGCAACTTGCGGCAGCTTTACGCCGTCGTCGATCGGATCGTCCTCACCTGAGCGCCGAGAAGGTGCCGCGCAGCACCGCACGCAGACGGGCGTCGATTCACGTGCGATAACAGGGACGCATGGGCCGCGGTACAGCGAGCGATTGCCCGCCGATCGGGCAATCGACCCCACCGCACACCGCGCAGTTGACGATATATGGCTAAGGGGCCAGAATTGTTGTCGGATATGTCTCGGCAAGGCTTCGTTCAGATGACCGTCGGGGGGCTCACGCTCGACCCCGTCACCAAGACGCCCATCGTCGTGTTGAAGGACGAGAGCGATAACCTGAACCTACCGATCTGGATCGGACTGCTCGAGGCCACATCGATGGCCACCGAGCTCGAGGGCGTGAAGATGGCCCGTCCGATGACGCACGACCTCCTGAGCAACCTGCTCGGTGAATTCGGCGCCCAGGTCGAATCGATCGAGGTCACGGAGCTGCGCGAGAATACGTTCTTCGCCGTGATCTACGTGACCATCAACGTGCAGACCGTCGCGATGGACTCCCGTCCGAGCGACGCCATCTCGCTGGCCCTTCGCACCAAGAGCCCGATCTACGTGGCGCGCGCCGTCCTCGAGGCCTCGAGCGTGCTCGGCCACGAGGAAGACGATGAGGCCGGGACCGCTGCCGGCCAGAACCTGTCCGAGATGAGCCCCGAGGAATGGCAGCAGGTCCTCGAGAAGCTCGACCCAGACGATTTCAAATACAAGATGTAGCGAGCGGGGTAGGGGGGAGCAGTGGCCAAGCAGCGACACTTCGAGCACAAGGATCTGAAGGAACCCGACGCGTTCTTCGAAGGCTTCGGCCGCACGCGCCGCTGGATCGAAGGGAATACACGGACAGTCGCCGGCATCATCGCCGGGGCCGGCTTCGTCTTCGTTGCGAGCGTCTCCTGGAGCGCTTACAGCGAGAAGCAGGCCGACAGCACGGCCGCGGCGTTCCTGCGTGCGACCGACGCCATGGACATCGACAGTCCCGAGACGGCCAAGGCGGCGCTCGAGACGGTATCCAAACGTTCCGGCAGCACCTACGGCCACCTGGCCGCTCTGTACCAGGCCGACCTGTCGGCCCGTCAGGGCGACTGCGCGTCGGCGATCGAAGGCTATCGCAACGTTCAGAATACAGCGCGGCTAGGGTTCATCAAGCAAGTGGCCGCGATGGGAGCGGCCTTTTGCCTCGAGGAGACCGACAAGCCGGCCGACGCCGCGGGCGCCTATGCTCAGGCCGCCGACATGGAAGGCCCCTACTGCGAGCAGGCGTTGCGGGGTCAGCTACGTGCCGCGACAGACGCGAAGGACCAGACCCTCGCCGCCGCGGCGATCGAGCTGATCCTCGCCGAGTTCCCCGAGACCCCGGACGCCGACGAGCTATCTCACAAGCTCGCGGCCTTCAAGGGCTAGACACGACCGCGACCTCCCGCCGCGTCTGAATCTCCGAGGGCTTCGCCGCCAATCCCTCGGCAGCCGATCCCGATCCCGGGGCGGTCTATCCACGACCGAAGACGAGCGCGCCGACAGGCGGCGCGCAGGCCCACGCCCCCGAATGGGTGAGGCGACCGATGGCTCGCCGTTTGCTGAGACAGACTGGTAGCCGCCCATCACCAATCGCAGACACCGGTGCGTGTAATCACGGTCGAGCGGTCGTTGCACCCCCCTGGATGGGGCCCCTGGGTGAGTACAGAACGGCACAATTCATGAGAGTTACAGCGATGAGAGATGGAAACGCCAAGACCTTGATGTTACCGCTGAACTGGGGACGACCGTACCGGACCGCTAAGATGCTCTCTTCCAATGAACAGTGTGTAATCGCCCAATCGGGCCGTACCGCGCAGATCCTATCCTCGATCGCAGGCCACCATCCGATGCCCATGACCAAACTCGCCCGGCTGTTCCTAACACTCGTAATCGCGCTCACCGCAACCAGCGTGAGCGCCCAGGAGACCTGCGTGGCCGGGCCACGCGTCTACCTGTCGGACGCTGACTTCAGTCCGGCGGATCCCAGCACCGATATCGTCTGCAACGTCGGCGAGCCTTGCCAGATCACGGTCGTTCTCGAAGCCGGTGGAACACCGGTCGCATCTACAGTAGGGAGACTCTTCTCCGCGCCGGCCGGTGCATTCAGGGACGTCTTGGACGTCGGGGAAATCGGGGACGTCTGCCCAGGTGGCACGTGCCAGCTCGGCTCGGGCGGCACCGCCCAGGGGTTCTGCGTCAACAACCCAGTTCTCTGCAAGTTCACCGCCGTAGCTGATGGCACCCCGGACCCTGTTACCTTCGCGCTAGATCCGTTCGTCGACAAGACAGACATCGCCTCTCTCAGTGTCATCTGTACGAAGGCGGGGGTCTATTCGCTTTCCCTGGGCGACTTCTCGCTTGGTGACACTCTCGGGGCCACGGTCGACGGCTGCGCAGCGGGAAACCAGCTCACTTGCATCGACCCGATTGCTTGTGGCGACGGCAACATCGACGCCGGCGAGCAATGCGACGGCGCCAACCTCGGCGCCGCCACCT
>SPBQ01000423.1 GCA_004525875.1 Myxococcales bacterium | reverse complement strand
CGATTCCGTCACTGACGCCGGCGGTGACGAACACGATGAGAGCCAGGTCCATGCTGCCCTCGGCCAGGAAGCTCAGGAACAGCGGCACCATGAGGATGCGGACCAGCGTGATCGCATTGGGAATGTTGATCACTGGGCTTCTTCCGTGCCGTTTCGGGCGAGCGTACCGTGGACGGCGCGGCCGGTCATCATGCGTCGCAAGCGACCGCTGGCGCGGGCGCCGAGGCGGACCACGATCCGGCGCGTCTCATCGTCCGTTTCCTCGCTGATGATTCTCCCGTGCTCGTGGAGCCAGGCGCGCGTCTTGCCATCGGCGACCGAGAGCTCGACGGCAACCTCCTCGTCGCGCTCGCCGAGCCGGGTCTCGATCTGCGCGAGCAGGCTCGGGCAGCCCTCACCGGTCCGCGCCGATACGGCGACGGCGCCGGGCGGTGCGGCCACGACGCCGGGGAGGTCGGACTTGTTGTGTACGAGGATGGTGTCGATACCCGACGCGCCGAGCTCCTCGAGGATCGACTCGACGACCTTGATGCGCGCGGGCAGCTCGCGGTCCGCGCTGTCGACGACGTGGAGCACCAGATCCGACTGTACCACCTGCTCGAGCGTGCCCTTGAAGGCCTCGACGAGCTCATGCGGGAGCTTGGAGATGAAGCCGACCGTGTCGACGAGCATCACCTTTGCGCCGTGGGGCAGCACGAAGGATCGGACGGTAGACTCGAGGGTGGCGAACAGCTGGTCGGCGACGTACATGTCGGCGCCGGTGAGGCGGTTCATCAGGGACGACTTGCCGGCGTTCGTGTAACCCACCAGCGAGACCGTGGGGTATGGCACGGCCTCGCGTTCGCGGCGATTGAGGCGCCGGGTGCGGTCGATGTCGGCGAGCCGTTCTTTGAGCTTTGCGATCTTGTTGGCCACCTCTCGGCGGTCGTTCTCGAGCTGCGTTTCCCCGGGGCCACGCGTGCCGACTCCGCCGCGGATACGCGAGAGGTGTGTCCACTGGCGCGTCAGTCGCGGCAGCAAGTACTCCAGCTGGGCGAGCTCGACCTGCAGCCTGCCCGAGTGGGTCCGGGCTCTCAGCGCGAAGATGTCGAGGATCAGCTGGCTTCGGTCGATGACCTTCACGTCGAGCTTCTTCTCGAGATTGCGACGCTGGGCCGGTGTGAGTGGGTCGTCGAACACGACCACCTCGGCGCAGTGGTCGCGAATGGCTTCGGCGAGCTCCTCGACCTTGCCCTTGCCGATGCGCGTGGCCGGCGAAGGCCGGTCGATCAGCTGACTGAGCCGGCCTGCGACCTCGAGCCCCGCCGTCTCGGCAAGCATGTTGAGCTCGGCGAGCGAATCAGCCGTCGCGTGCCGGTCGCTCCCCGACCACACCAGGATGGCCGCCTCACGGCGAGCCTCGGTGGAAATCATCCGACCGCGTTCTCTCCTTGCGGGTGCGGAGTGACGACCGCCGCGCGCAGACGGGTGTTTCCGGGGCCGAGGATCTTCTCGACATCGGCGAGGAAGCTGTCGGTCGGCGCGATCAGCAGACTCTTCGGTAGCTCGATCTCGGTCTCGCTTTCGCCCGGTCGGCGAACGAGCAGGTAGGGGCGGCAGCCGCCGGGGTGCCGGAGCAGGATGTCACGCAGGCGCGGTAGTGCATCCACGCTCAGATCACCGCGGCGCACGAGGAAATCGACGCGGCCGGCCCTCTCGCAACGAGCCTGGGTCAACGGGACGACCTTCTCGGCGATGATCTGAGGTTTCATGATGAAGCCGCCCTCGTCTCCGGCGACGGCGGGACCGCCGCGTTGCTCGCCGAACTCGAGACGGCCGTAGACGTAGACCGGTTCACGTCCCACGACCGCCTCCTCGCACTCGAGGAAGGTCTTCGGCCAGGTGATGACTTCGATCACGCCGTCGCGGTCCTCCAGGTTGAAGGTCGCGTAGCGGTCGCCCTTCTTGCTGTTCTTCAGCCGTACGGTGTTCGTGACGCCGGCCAGCGCGACCATCTCCTGGTCCCTGCGCGACTCGACCTCCGGCATCGTCAGCGTGCCGAGTAGCTGCAGGTCGTCCTGGTAGCGGTCCAGTGGGTGACCCGAGATGTAGAAGCCGACGACATCGTGCTCGGCCGTAAGGCGCGTGGCATCGTCCCATGGATCGACATCGGGCAAGGACGGCTCGGGCTCGCTCTCGCCTGCGCCCTCGCTGAACAGGCCGAACTGACCCGCGACCTTGTCTTTCCCAACGCGCGCCGCCCAGGCCAGCGCACCGTCAAGGCCCTCGAGCAATCGCCGGCGGGAGTGACAGATGCTGTCGAAGGCGCCCGCCTTGATGAAGCTCTCCATGATTCGCCGGTTCACCTGCGTTGACCCGGCGCGCAGGGAGAAGTCGGCAAGCGATGTGTAGGGTCCCTCGGCCCTGGCCTCGACGATCGCGTCGACCGCCTTGTCGCCCGCGCCCTTGACGGCACCGAGTCCGAAGCGGATGCCTTCCTCGCAGACGGTGAAGTCGGCCGCACTGCTGTTGACGTCCGGCGGTAGGACACCGATGCCGTGCTGACGGCAGTCGGCGAGGTTCTTGTAGACCTTGTCGGTGTCGCCCATCTCCATCGTGAGCAGGGCGGCCATGAACTCTTTCGTGTAGTGGGCCTTGAGATAGGCTGTCTGGAAGGAGAGCAGCGCGTAGGCGGCGGAGTGCGACTTGTTGAAGCCGTAGGCCGCGAAGGTCTCCATCTGCTGGAAGATCTCCTCGGCCTTCGCCTGGGGATGACCCTTGCCGACCGCGCCCTCGATGAAGGTCTTCTTCTCCCTGGCCATCGCCTCGGCCTTCTTCTTACCCATCGCGCGACGTAGCAGGTCCGCATCGCCGAGCGAGTACCCGGCATAGACCTGGGCGATCTGCATCACCTGCTCTTGGTAGACGATCACACCGTAGGTCTCCGACAAGATGGGTTCGAGCGCCGGATCCGGATAGCGGACAGCCTCGCGCCCGTCGCGGCGTTTGATGAACTCCTCGACCATCCCGCTGTCGAGCGGGCCCGGCCGGAACAGCGCGAGAACGGCGATGAGGTCTTCGAACGAGGAGGGTTTGATCCGCGTGAGCAGCTTGCGCATGCCGCCGCTCTCCATCTGGAAGATGCCGACGGCATCGGCTGTGCTGATGAGCTTGTAGGT
>SPBQ01000035.1 GCA_004525875.1 Myxococcales bacterium | reverse complement strand
TACACGCTCAACGCCTCCGGTTGCAACGACCGCCGGCTGCTCGTCGACGGCCTCGCGACCGCGGGGCCGATCTTCCTGGAAGCTGGCCGCCACACGGTCGAGGCGCGCTTCGCGGCCGCATCACCCGCCGCGCTTCCGGTCGGCGTGACCATCGCGGCCGGCGGCGGTGCGCAGCAGGGCATCGACGCCGATGTCACCACCCACGACGAGATCGGCATGGCACCGATCGTCAACACCGGCCCGAGCATGGGCGACCAGGCCGGCGGCGATCCGGTCGCGATCACGGGACTCGGCTTCTTCCCGGCGAGCTCGGTGGTGGTCCACTGGGGCAACACCAGCCTCTCCGGCGCCCAGATCAGCGCGACACCGACGACCATCAGCTTCCTCACCCCGCCCGGGACCGGCCTGGTCTCGGTGACGGTCGAGACGCCGGGCGGGCTGAGCCGCGCGCTGCAGTTCGTCTACGACGGCGGGCCGCCGCCGCCGATCGCTTTCACGCTCTCGAATCTGGCCACCGTCGCGAGCCCGACGCAGGCCGCATGGGGGCCGGATCTGCGCCTGTACGTCACGGGCCTGGACGGCGCGATCACGGCGTACTCGTTCGACCAGGACTACAACGTGACCGACACCCAGGTGATCACGGCGGTGCAGGCGCTCGTGCACAAGGGCATCCTCGGCATCGCGTTCGATCCCTACGACAACGCCGGCAACTTCGACGTG
Source organism: Myxococcales bacterium (assembly GCA_004525875.1). The sequence goes on along the minus strand of SPBQ01000035.1, from coordinate 10,195 downwards.
TATGTCGGTCATTCCAAGATTTTCGCGGCCGGCGGGGGCTGCAACTTCACGCCGCCGTTCAACTACATCGGCAAGGTCTCGAAGCTGTCCAGCGCGAACAACTTCAGCACGGTCACACCGGTGATCACCGGCCTGCCCACGTCCAACCATGATCACGCCGTCAACGGCATGTTCTTCGACAACGCCGGCGATCTGTTCATCTCAGTGGGCGGAAACACGAATGCCGGTGTCGAGGTGTGCAACTTCGGCGGCATCCCCGAGTCGCCGTATGCGGGCGCGCTGCTCAAGGCCGAGATCTCCAAGGGCGCCTCGTTCGACGGCGCGATCGCCTACGCGACGTGCGCGCAGCCGTTCGGCTGCGCGGGTCCCGGCACAGCCGGTACCGTCACCGATCAGGTGCAGGGTCACACTCACGGCGTCGTCGCCGGCGCCGATGTGAGCGTGTTCGCGGCCGGCTTCCGCAACAGCTACGACGTCGTCCTCACGACGGCCGACAGGATCTACAGCCTCGACAACGGTCCGGATCTCAACCTCGGTCCCGGCTCCACCGGCCCCGCCACCGACGGCGGGAGCCCTCATCCGGCCGAGGCCGACGAGCTCAACCACGTGGTCGCCGGCGGCTACTACGGCCACCCCAATCGCAACCGCGCGCGCGCCGCCGGCCAGTCGAAGCAGAACGTCTATCACGGCGCGTCCGAGGCGCCCGATCCCGGCTTCACGCAGACCATGATGATCTTCGAGTCGTCGACCAATGGTATCGATGAGTACCGCGCGCAGACGTTCGGCGGGACGATGCGCGGCCAGCTCATCGTCCAGCGCTGGAACAACGAGACCAAGCGCGTGAAGCTCTCGAGCGACGGCACACAGGTGGTGAGCGCGACCAACCTCAACGTGCAGCTCGCCGGCCTCGACGTCACGGCCGGGACGGGAGGGGTGCTGATCGGAGCCGACTTCAGCGCCGGCAAGCTGGTCCTCGCCAAGCCGAACGACGGCGGCACCGGTGGCGTGGCGGTCTACGACGTGTTCCCGTGGCGCGCGCCCATCACCGGCACGCACAAGTTCGAGATCGGCGGCGCCGGTTTCGGCAACATGGCGAATACGACGGTGACGTTCGACGGAATCCAGGCGACGCTCACCGACGTGTCGTCCAAGCGCATCCGTGGCTTCGTGCCCGCGCGCGGATCGGCGCCCTCCAAGCTGGTCGATGTCGTCGTCACCGTCGGCGCCACCTCGCGTCTGCTGTCGGCCGCGTTCCGCTACCTGCCAGCCGCGCCCTGAGCGGCCGCTCGTCACCGACGCACGATTGTCATCGCTGGTGCCCGGCATCATCATGCGGGCAAGAGAGGTGACCGCGCCCATGAGTTACGACTGGCAGGCCGCCCTGGCCTTCGTGGCGACGCTCGTCGCGCTGACGGTCGTCGGCCGCTTCCTGGCGTTTCAGGTTCCCGCGCTGCGCCGCATGCGTGATCTCAATCGTGAAGCCGACCGAGCCAAGCTCGGCCGGAAGCCCTTCCGGGAGGCGGTCAAGCGCAACAACCGCTGCGGCCTGATCGTGAATCTCGCCTTCTACGTCACGATCCTCCCACTGTGCGTGAGCTTCGCCGCGCGCCCCCTGTGGCGGCACGCAGCCGACGTCGTGGCCGTGTTGATCCTGTTCGACTTCTTCTATTACCTGACGCATCGGTTCCTCTTCCACGGCAGGGCGCTGCGCAAGGTGCACTCGCTCCACCACCAGGTGCACCACCCCACGCACATCGATGCACTGTACGTACACCCGCTCGAGACGGCGATCGGCCTGGGGCTGTTCCTCGCCTCCATCCCGCTCGTCGCCCTCCTTTCCGGTGGGCCGCTGAACGCGTTCTCAACGGCGGTCGCCACGCTGGTATTCACGCAGGTGAACACGATCAACCACGCGTTCGTCCACCTCCCGTACTTTCCGTTCAAGACGCTCGACAGGATCACATCGCTCCACACCGCGCATCACGCCGACATGAGCCGCGGCAACTTCGCGACGCTGACGATGCTCTACGACTGGATGTTCGGAACGCTCGAGCCGCCAGTGAGTCGGACGGCTCCCTGACCACGGGCGCGGCCACGGTCGCATCCGACACGCTCACTCTCGACGGCGATCTGCGCCCGCAGGGATATTCCTCCGCGTCTTCGGCGAGAAGGTAGGATGCAGCCTTGCCCGGCTTGCCACGCGGATCGATTTGCGTCACGTGGCTCTGGTGGCCGGCAGCGTTCCCGATGAGATGACCTTGGAGCTCGGACTCGACGAGTCGCAGGAGCCGGCCGAGCTGCGCCGTCGTGTCGCGCGCAAACTCAGGCGTTCCGAAGATTCCTTGCCCGAGCTGGTGATCGTGAAGCGCTCGATCGACGCGCGCCGCGGCCGGGTGCGGTTTCACCTAGTCGTGGGGCCGGCAGAGGCGTCATCGAAGTCGCTCGGTGGCGCGCCGCCGCGCGAGATCGATTCGCCGGATCGCGTCGCCATCGTCGGCGACGGTCCTGCGGGATTGTTCTGCGCGTACGAGCTGGCACGCGCCGGTATCGGCGCCACCCTCTACGATCGCGGCAAGCTCGTGCAGCCGCGCCGACGCGACCTTCGCGGTCTGCAGCAAGAGGCGCGGGTCGATCCCGATTCCAACTACTGCTTCGGCGAGGGCGGCGCCGGTACCTACAGCGACGGCAAGCTGTACACGCGCAGCCACAAGCGAGGGGACGTCCGCGACGTGATCGAACTGCTCGCCGTTCACGGCGCGCCGGAGGCGATCCTGGCCGACGCGCGGCCGCACATCGGCTCGAACAAGCTGCCACAGGTGATCACCGCGCTGCGCGAGCACCTGGAGCAGGTCGGAACACGCTTCGTTTTCGGAGCGCGCGTGATCGGGCTCACACGAAGCACTCGCGGCGCGGCCACCGGCGTTCGGGTGGCGCGCAGCGGCGAAGCGGCGCGCGAGCACGGCGCCGAGGCCGTGGTGATAGCGACGGGCCATTCGGAGCGCGACGTCTTCGCCTGGCTCGCCGAGTGTGGAGTGGCGATGGAAGCCAAGGGCTTCGCCGCCGGCGTGCGCATCGAGCATCCGCAGCCGCTGATCGATTCCATCCAGTACGGCGCACAGTCCGGCCACCCAGCCCTGCCGGCAGCGGCGTATCGCCTGGCGCATACGGAGCAAGGCCGCGGTGTGTTCTCGTTTTGCATGTGCCCGGGCGGGTTCATCGTGCCGGCCGCGACCGGACCGGGCGAGGTCGTCGTCAACGGCATGAGCCTGTCGCGGCGCGATTCACCGTTCGCCAACTCGGGCCTGGTCGTCGGCATCGAGCCGGGCGATCTTGCCGCCGCGGGTTACCGCGGCGCGCTGGGCGGCGTCGAGTATCAGCGTCGTCTGGAACGGCTCGCCTGTGAGGCAGGCGGCGGCACGCTCCGTGCGCCGGCGACGCGAGCTACCGACTTCGTCGCCGGCCGAGGCTCCTCGACGATCGGTGCGAGCAGCTACCAGCCCGGGCTCGATGCGACCGATATCGCCGAAGTGCTCGACGGCGCCGGTATCGCGCTGTCGTCGCGCATCCGCGGCGCACTCGAACAGTTCGACAAGCGCATGCGCGGATTTCTTACGGCGGAGGCGCTCCTGGTGGGCGTCGAGACGCGCACGAGCTCGCCCGTTCGGATTGCGCGCCATCCCGAGACGCTCGCTAGCCCCGACGTTGCCGACCTCTATCCGTGTGGTGAAGGTGCCGGTCATGCCGGTGGGATCGTCAGCGCGGCGCTGGACGGGATCCGCGTCGCGCGCGCAGTGACGGCCGCTCTGAATCGGGGACGCTGAGACCGCCCATCGATTTCAAAGCCCGCCTCCGCTCGGCCCAACACCGCGCTCGCGGCACACAGGTCCTATGGCTGTTTTCGAGAAGCTCGGCGCGTTCTACCTCGGTCGAGCCTACGACGTCGACGCGGGTGCGGTCACTGAAGAGCCGGTCCTCTACGACGCGAAGGATCTGACGACCCACGCCGTCTGCGTGGGCATGACCGGTAGCGGCAAGACGGGCCTTGGCGTCGCGCTTCTGGAGGAGGCGATCCTCGACGGGATCCCCGTCATCGCGATCGACCCGAAGGGCGATCGCGCCTCGTAAGTCCGATCTGTCCGTCGACCGGCTGGCGCTGGTGTGGACACCGTGGGCGGTCGATGCCGATGGTGTTGCGGAGCCGCTGTTCTTCGAGGAGTGATCGGCAACCGCTCCTGGAGAATTCCAGCGTCCCGGCCGAGTTCTTCGATTCGCGGTCGATAATTGGCGCTACATGATCTACGAGTCTGTGAGCCTGCTGATGCACCCGGAGATCCCTTTATGAAGAAGCTCTTTCTCGGACTCGCCGTAGTTCTCGTCGTCCTCGTCGCGGTCGTCGCCTACGGCCTCGCCAACCTGGACTCCTATCTGAACGAGAACCGTGACTGGGTCTCTTCCCAGGCCGGGGCGGCGCTGGGACGGCCGGTGACCTTCGGTGAGATCGGGATCTCGTTTTCGGGTGGGCTCGGTGTGCGCGTCGAGGACCTGCGTATCGAGGACGATCCGGCCTTCTCCAGCGATCCGTTCGTAACGGCCGGTGCCATAGACTTGCGCGTCGAGCTGCTGCCGGCGCTGTTCGGCAACATCGAGGTGCACCACGTCGTACTGCGCTCGCCGGCGATCACGGTCGTGCAGACCGCGAAGGGGCTCAGCACCAGCACCCTCGGAAGCGGCGAGGAGCCCGCAGAGGAGACACCCGAGGACGCCGAGCTGCCGGCCTTCACCGTCCAGAGCATCGAGGTCAGCGACGGCACGCTGCGCTACGTCGATAAGACGGCATCGCCGGCCGTCGAAACGGTCGTCTCGCATCTCGACTTCACCGCGAGCAACGTGAGCCTGACGGGGCCGATCCCCTTCGAAGTGGAGGCGGCGGTGCTCGGCGCCGAACGCCAGAACGTCCGCATCAACGGTGAGGTGCGCAACCTCCAGAACCCGGAGGCGGAGTTCACGCTTACGTCGAGAGAGCTGGAGCTCGGGCCTGCCCAGCCCGACGTGCCGGCAGACGCCCTTCGCGACCTCGAGGTGACAGGGCAGCTCTCGATGCAGACGGCCGGCCCCCGCGTCAACGCGACGCTGCGCTCGCCGAGTGGGACGTTCGCCGGTGCGGCCTACGGTGATCTGGCCATCGACTTCGGCATGCAGGACCAGGTGGCCAGTATCGGGAAGCTCGCCGTCGCCCTGTTCGGCGGCACGCTCGGAGCGACGGGACGCTACGACATGAGCAAGGCCGACCGGCCGCGCTTCGACCTCAAGACTCAGCTCTCGTCGATGCGTCTAGGCAAGATCGCCGCGACCCTGTCGCCCAAGGCGGACGGCTCGGTACAGGGCGAGCTGGGCGGGACGCTGGACCTGGCCGGTGCCGGTACCAGCTGGGAGCAGATCCGAACGACCCTCACCGGGCAGGGCAAGCTGCTTGTCCGCGACGGGGTGATCAAGGACGTCAATCTGGCGGATGCCGCGCTGAGTGGGATCACCGGAGTGCCCGGCCTCTCGAGCCTGCTGTCGCCGGACCTGCGCCGGAAGTACCCCCAGGCCTTCGGAACGGGCGACACCGTTTTCGAGAACATGGACTGGAAGCTCGCCGTCCGCGACGGGGTCGCCAGCTTCGACGACTTCGAGTTCGCGGCCCGTGACTATTCTGTCGCCGGTAAGGGAACCTACGCGCTCGAGAACCGACTCGACCTATCGACGGTGATGACGTTCTCGCAGGCGCTGAGTGACAGCCTGGTCGAGGCCGCCGAACCGATGCGCTACCTGCGCAACTCCGATGGCCGGGTGGCCATCCCGGTGAAGCTCTTCGGGCCGCTGCCCGGCATCAAGCCGGTCCCCGACGTCAACTACATCGCGAAGGCGGCCTCGCGCCAGGCCGTAGGCTCGCTCCTCGACAAGGCGCTAGGCCCGAAGAAAGAGCCACCGGCTGAAGGTCAGGCGCCGCAGCCGACTCCCGAGGGCGCGGCCTCGGACGCCGTCAGGAAGGGGCTCGGCGGGCTGTTCGGCCAGTGACCGGGTGCCGGTGTCATTCGGTACCGATGGCGGGTGACCGGCCACACGCCCGTCGGCCCGTCTTCTAGCGGTAGCAGCCGGCTAGGTGACTCGGAAGCGTGACGGCCGCCTTGCGCGCTGCCGGGCCATGGTACCTGCGGCCGGACATGCCTGGCCGCGTCAATGTCGTGCCGGCCGTCGCCATGTGGGACCGCTGCGCGCACCGACCGTGCGTCGATTCACAGGCGGAGCAGCGTTCTCGGCCTTTGCTTCACCGCCCGTGTCTGGCGCGGATTTCGCATCCGGCTTGCGTGCGAGTTCACGAGATCAAACAGGGGGTGCGCCGACCGAGCGACGCGCAGGACACGACCGGCAAGGCCGCCATGATCGGGCGGAGCGTCGTCGTCGCGGCGACCGCGGCGATCGTGGCCTTCGCCGGCGCGCTGCCGGCCGCGGCCCAGCAAGAGACCTGTATCGTCGAGGTGCGGCTCGCGGCCGTCACCTGTGAGCGCAGCCGCGAGGACGGCCGCCGCAAGGCCGCTGGATCGCGTGGCCAGTACCATGTCCGCGTCGGCGGCGGCGCGGAGCTGGGCCCCTTCGAGCTGCGCGACGGGGAATCGTCGATCTACCGTCCGGGTATCCTGCTGCACGCGGTCGACACCGCCGTGCAGGTCGGTCAGGACGGGGCCGAAGCGTGGGTGCCGATGCTGTTCGACGTGCAAGTGCGCGAGGAAGACTCGCTCACCGGTGCTGAAGGCGGGAGCGACGACTGGAGCGCTGCGGTGCTGATCCGCGAGCACATCACCTGTCCCGAGTCGACGACGCAGGTCGTGCGACGCGTCTCGATCGGCGATTCGAGCTCGCGAGAAGCGCGGCGCGACGCCGCCCGGCTACGGCTCACGCTGACGCTCACCGCCCGTCCCTCCGGATAGCACCTTCGCCGCGCGTGCAGCTCTTGACGGATCGCAGTGCGCGCAGGTCGCCGAGCCGCGCGACGGATCGCGCAGCGGTGTGGATCAAGAGTCTTCTGCCGGCAGCTCGGCCGCCGCGAGCTGGGGCTGGTCGCCGAGCGGTCCGCTGTCGGGCAGCTCCCGCCTCTTGCGATCCTCGGGCAGGTGCGAGACGAAGTGGAACAGGTCGTTGCGGCGATCCAGGCGCGGCGTAACCGATCCGTCGCTGCGGGCTTCGTAGAGATCGTCGATGTCGAGATCGCAGATCAGCAGCATCTCTTCGTTGGAATCGGCTTCGGCCGCGATGCCGTCGCGCGCGAACTCGAAGTCCGATGGCGTGAAAACCGCCGCCTGTCCGTACTGGATGTCCATGTTCTCGACGGCCGGTAGGTTGCCGACGTTGCCGGCGATCGCGACATAGACCTGGTTCTCGATGGCACGCGCCTGCGCGCAGTAGCGTACGCGCATGTAGGCCTGCCGGTTGTCGGTGCAGTACGGCACGAAAATGATCTCCGCGCCTTGGTCGGCCAGATAGCGGACAGCCTCGGGAAACTCGACGTCGTAGCAGATGAGCACGCCGATCTTTGCGGTCGGCGTATCGACGACCTGCAGGCTGTCGCCGCCTTTGAATCCCCACGATTTGGCTTCGTTCGGCGTGATGTGCAGCTTGGGCTGCTCGACGACCTCGCCACTCGGAAGACACACGAAGCTGACGTTCTGCAGCACCTTGCCCTTCTTGACCGGGTGGCTGCCGGCGATGATGGTCGTGGCGTTCTTCATCGCCATCTCCCGCATCAAGCGCACGAACTTGATCGTGTAGCTTGCCAGCCGTCGCATGCCCTCTTGCGGGCTGAGCGCCTCGGTCTGTGACAGGAGCTGCACGCTGAAGAGCTCGGGCAGCAGCACGAAGTCGGCCGAGTAGCCGGCCGCGGTATCGACGAAGTAGTCGACTTGCTGGGCGAAGTCCTCGAACGAAGCGATTTTGCGCATCTGGTACTGAACGCAGGCCAGGCGGACCTTGCGCGCGCCGCCCTTTGCGGGATGGTAGTCGGGATTGACCCACTCGACCAAGCTCGCGTTGTTCTTGCTCGTCGGATCGCTCAGGTAGTGCGGCATCACGCTGCGCAATACGAAGCCCTCGCGCAACTGGAAGCTGAGCACGAGATCTCGGATCTCGCCCTTGGTTACCCGATGGGCATATTCTTCGGGCGAAAGCTCGTGCGCGTACTCGTCGTAGTTCCACAGCCGTCCGCCGGCCAGGATGCGGCGCTTGTTCAGCCGCCGGCAAAGGCGCCTGCGTCCGTCGTATAGCGCCGCGCCGACGCCGAGCCCGCGTGCGTCGGGGTGTACGTATACGTCTGCACCGTAGAGCGTGTCGCCCAACGGATCGTGATTCGTGAAGTAGCCGCTGTCGGTGATTCCCGCCCACGTGTGATGACGCAGCGGATCGGGTCCCAGGTCGACGACCAGTGAGGCTGCGGCCCCGACGATGCGCCCGTCTACCTCTGCAACGAGCTGGCCCTGGGGAAAGACTCGCTGGTGACTGCGTAGATGGGCCTCGCTCCAAACCACGTTCTCGGTGGCCAGAACAGGGTAGGCAGCCCTGTTCAGATCGACCAGCTCGGGAATGTCTCGCTCGTTGGCGTCTCGAACCTTGACTCTGTTCTTGCGGCCTTTTTCTGCCATCGCGTGGCCGAGCCTAGGTCTAACGGCGGGCGCTGGCAATACGATTGCCGGGCAAGCGACGCCCGGCGATTCGCGCGAAGTGCTCGACCGCGTGATGCATCGGCGCACCGCTCGCGATGGTACTGTCAACTTGTTGATCGCCGATCGGACTGGTGCGGGAATCAGTCGGTTCCGGCTTTCTGAACCTAGACGCAGCTGAGCGCTCGCCAATCCGCAAATGCTTGCGCACGGAAGATACGCGCGTTCGCTGCGTGCAGAAGGTGACGACCGAATCGAAACAGATTGTTGATGACGCTATGGACGGAGAGAAACCGTTGGGCCTGTGCCGGCGACTTGAACCGTCGCATCTGCCGTTCTCGTTGCCGGGATGGCTGGTGCGATATCTCTGCGCGATTGTTGGCATATCGTGCTGTGTCGTGTGGGACGGAAGACATGACGGTGCGACGAGCAGCTCGATAGCTACCAAGTCGATCGGTCACGAGACGAATCGGAGTGGCGCCCTGACCTTTAAGTAACTTGCGGAGAAAACGCCTCGCCGCATGGCGATCGCGTCGCGGCTGAACAAGAATGTCGATCACGTCGCCATCCTGGTCAACGGCACGCCAGAGATAGTATTGGCGACCGCGAATCCGAATGAAGACTTCGTCCAGGTGCCAGATGTCTCCCCGCCGAGTTTGCTTCCGCCGCGTCCTGGCTGCGTATTCGCGGCCGAACTTCTCGCACCATTGGCGGATCGTTTCGTAGGAGACTTCCACTCCGCGCTGAGCGAGAAGATCTTCGATATCTCGGAAGCTCAGCGAGAATCTGTAGTACAGCCACACGGCGTAGCTAATGATCTCAGGCGGGAACCGGTACCCACGGTATAGCTGCGACTGGCTGGTCATCGGCGTAATCTGCCAGCCTTGGCCTTAACTTGACAGTACCCCTTGGTGACCATGTCGGGGGATAGGAAGTATCAGGCGGGTTTCGAGTCTGCGTCGAAGTCACTCGATGTGAGGCTGATAAGTAACTGTCAACTACGAGGCTCAGGGCTCCCTCATACGCAAACAGCCCCCGGCTCGAAGAACCGGGGGCTGTTTGCGACGACGTAAGTCGTGGCGTTACTCGTCCGTGACGATAACTTTGATTCGCGCAATGAGAGGCGGTCCACCATCTCGCGGCGCTAGCGTGAGCTTGATGTTGTAAGTGCCCTGGGCATTGACATCGAACGTGTCGTTGAAGAAGGTCGGGTTCCAGGACTGTTGGTAGAGCTCGATATCGTCGGTCGTCGGGAGGAAAGGCGGAACCGGTACCGTGAGATCCAGCGGCCCAGCGGCGCCACCCAGTTTCGGAGCGAACGTTTGTGTGAGCGTCAACTTGTAGTCCTTCAGAGTCGTACCAGTACCCCGAAGATCTACGTGCCAGTCGTAATTCCATTCCGCGCGATTGTTGGTGGCCCCATCGAAGCCGGTCGGGGCGACATACACGCCTTTGTTCTTGCCTGTAGGCGGCGCCAGGAGACCATCTGTCCGATCCGTTGC
>SPBQ01000063.1 GCA_004525875.1 Myxococcales bacterium | reverse complement strand
GAGATTCTGGTAACCGCCGTACGTAAGCCGGAAGCCGGTGATGACCTCGTCGAAGACCAGGAGCGCTCCTGTCGCGTCGCAGGTTTCCCGCAATGCCTCGAGGAATCCCGGCGCCGGCGGCACGACGCCCATGTTACCGGCCACCGGCTCGACGATGACCGCGGCCGTCCGGTCACCGCATTGCGCCCTCACCGATTCCGGATCGTTGTACGTCGCGATCCGGGTGAGTGACGCGATCGCGTCGGGCACGCCGGGACTGTCCGGCACGCCCAGCGTGGTTGCGCCGGACCCGGCTCGCACGAGAAGACCGTCCACGTGGCCATGGTAACAGCCCGCGAACTTCACGATCTCCGGCCGGCCGGTGGCGGCACGGGCGAGCCGCAGAGCGCTCATCGTCGCCTCCGTCCCGCTGCTGACCAGCCGAACCCGCTCCAAGGAGGAGACCGCCGCGCACAACTCCTCGGCGAACGCGACCTCGCGGGCGGTGGGCGCACCAAAGCTGGTACCCGCCACGAGCGCGTCCTCGACGCTGCGCATGACCGCCGGGTGAGTGTGGCCAAGGATGAGCGGCCCCCACGAGGCCATGAAATCGAGGTAGCGCCGGCCCTCGACATCCGTGATCCTGGCGCCGGATGCCGAGGCCACGAAACGCGGGCGCCCTCCAACAGCCGACCACGCACGGACGGGAGAATTCACGCCGCCGGGAATACACTCGCGGGCACGCGCGAACAGCTCGGCGGAGCTCTGCTTGATGGAAGACATTCCCGAACCCTTCGCCGCTACCGCGGCGCACAACTCATACAGTGCAGAAACGTCGACGTAAAATTCAGCAAACAAGCGGCCAACGAGCGACCCGCAGGCGCGCGCACAAGTCGTCCTTGCAACGTGGAACGGTACGCACTAACAGGGGCCTCTAACAGTGACCGTGTCCCGCTTCCGTGCCACCTCCGCGGGTCTTCCTTGCGGTTACAAGCGACAGTAGACGTCCGCTGGCTCTCTCTGAACCCGGTTATCCACATCTGTGGATAACTATGTGCACAATTTGGGTGGAGGGGTGGAAAACTTCCCTGGTACGAACCTGAAAACTCTTTGGGAACAAACGGTTGCACCTCTGCGTGCCCGATTGGACCGTGAAGAGTACCGAACCTGGATCGAACCGCTGAAACCGGTCGCGATCGGGGATGGCGTTCTAGAGCTCGCCGTCCCCAACCGCATGTTCGCCACCTGGGTGGAGGAGAACTTCCTGGCCGAGCTCAGCACGGCATGGGTGAGCGCCTCGGGCGAGCACTCGCGGTTGCGTTTCACGTGGGACCCCGGAGCCGCGCAGGGAGAACTTTTCCCCGTCCCTGCCCACCAGCAGCCGGAAGAAGCCGCGCCGGAGGGCGCCGGCCGCGCAGCCGCGCGGCCGGGCGGTCTCATCCCCCGCTACGGGTTCGCCAGCTATGTCGTCGGCCCGAGCAACCAGTTCGCCCGGGCGGCCGGCTTTGCGGTCGCCCGCCAGCCCGGCACGCTCTACAACCCATTCTTCCTCTTCGGCGGAGTCGGCCTCGGCAAAACCCATCTCGTCAACGCGGTCGGCAACGCGATCCTCGACGACAGCCCCGCGGCCCGCGTGCTGTTCCTCAGCGCGGACACGTTCACCAACCGCCTGATCGACGCCATCGGCCGCAACAAGGTTCAGGAATTCAAGAATCGCATGCGTCGCATCGACGTGCTGATTCTCGACGACGTTCAGTTTCTCGCCGGTCGCGAGCGGACCCAGCAGGAATTCTTCCACATCTTCAACGCCCTCTACGAGAGCGGACGTCAGATCATCCTGACCTCGGACAAGTTCCCAAACGAGATCCAGGGGCTCGAGGAACGCCTCTGCAACCGCTTCGGCTGGGGCCTGGTAGCCGACATCAAGGCGCCCGACGAGGAAACGCGCGCGGCCATCCTGGGGCGCAAGGCGAAGGAGGAAGGGCTAGAGGTGGACCGCGCGGTACTGGCGTTCATCGCCGCACGCTTCGACTCGAACATCCGCGACCTCGAAGGCGCACTAACGCGGCTGAGTGCGTGGGCTTCCCTCAATCGCTGCGATATCACGGTCGAGCTGGCCGAGCGCCTGCTCGGATCTGCCGACTCCGCGAGCTCACGGTCATTGACGTTCGAGGAGATCGAGACGCGCGTCACAAGCCATTTCGGGCTCAAGCCCGGCGAGCTCAAAGCGCGAAGACGGACCCGCAAGGTGGCCGAGGCCCGTCAGGTCGCCATGTTCCTCATGCGCCACCATACCGGAGCATCGTTCCCCATGATCGGAGAATTTCTCGGCGGCCGGGACCACTCCACGGTCGTCCACGGCTGCCAGGCGGTCAAGAAGCGAGCGGCACGAGAGACTACCTTCCGGAAGATGCTCGAAACCCTCGCTCGTTCGCTAGGCTGTGGATAAAACGTGTGTTGCTTGTTCGCATATCACACACGTTTTCATTCACGTGCCGACCACGTCAACTTACGGCACAGCTCGGCACACTCTCCGCACAAGAGTCACGCCACCGAGTCGGCGAGCGTCACCAAGAACTTGCGATACTTATCCACGAATGTGCGCGATTAAAGAAACAGTAACAGAAGATATAAGACTCTTCATGATGGTCAGCCAATGAACACGACAATCGAGCGCGAAGCTTTGTTGCGGGCGTTATCCCGCGTCCAGGGTGTAATCGACAAGCGCCACGCGATGGCAGTACTGACCAATGTCGTTCTGGAAACCAACGCAGGCACACTGTGCCTAATCGCCAGCGACATCGAGGTCAGCCTCAGGCAGATGATCCCTGCCAGAGTCGACGAGCCCGGCAAGACTGCCGTTCCCGCGCGCACTCTGTTCGAGATCGTCAGAGAGTCGACCGCCGACGAGGTCAGTCTATCCAGCCTCGAAAATCACTGGCTGCAGGTCTCGACCGGCAAATCCAAGTTCAAGCTCATGGGCGTGTCGCCCGACGAGCATCCGGGCATGCCAGCCCCAGGTGGAAACGGCTCCAAAACCGTCACCCTCGAGATGTCCGCGGGCGACCTGAACGAAATGATCCGCAAGACAGTTTTCGCCGTATCCACCGACGACACCCGGTCCAACCTCGCGGGAGTCTACCTGGATGGCAGCAACCCCACGACTGCCCGCATGGTGGCAACCGACGGCCACCGGCTCGCCATGATCGACCGGCCGGTCACCGGCGGCGCGATTGGTATGGGCGTGATCCTACCCCGCAAGGGCCTGGCGGAGATCGGCAAACTGCTTCCCGAGGAGAGCACCGCAGTGAAGCTCATGCTCACGGGCAACGAGGCCCAGGTCGAGATCGGCGACACACTGCTCAGCATGCGCCTAGTGGAGGGCAGCTTTCCCGACTATCAGCGCGTTTTACCCGACAAGACCCCGCGCCGGGTGAAAACGGACCGGGACGAGCTCCTTCGCACGCTGCGGCGAGTCTCCATCCTCTCCAGCGAGCGCGCCCGTGGTGTCCGATTCAAGCTATCCGAGGGCGTCCTTGAGGTCTCCACAAGCAATCCCGACATGGGAGAAGCGAGCGAGGAACTCGCTGTAGGGTATGCCGGAGACTCGATGGAAGTAGGCTTCAACGCGCGCTATCTGCTCGACGTCCTGGCAGTGCTTCCGGAGGGCAGCCAGGTCGAGATCGGCCTCGGCGATGAGCTCAGCCCCGGCGTCCTTCAGGGAGATGACAAGAGCTACACCTACGTCGTCATGCCGATGCGTATCTGAGCACAATCCTTATCTGGCCACAAACCCGTGTAAACACCGTAATTAAAAGGGTTTTCAGGCGGATCTCAGTTTTACTTTACGGCCGATATTTGTTACCTATCTGGCTGTCTCGAGAGCGAGCTAAACGGCTCGCGATGACCCCGTCGAACGACCGGCTGATGGCGAGTTCGGACGGTCATCGAATTTCAGGGTGGCGCGGTTCGTTGGGCCCGAGTTCATTGCTCCAGGGGATAATCGGGATGCACGGCGGTCGGTCTGCCGTCGCCGGAGATCCATCCGGATTCTACAGCTCTGTTAGGTTCTGAATGGCTTCGGAAGAAGGCACCGGCACAGTCCCCGAGGGAAGGAGCGGCGCGCCTGCGGGTGACGGCACATACTCCGCAAAACACATCAAGGTCCTCGAGGGCCTTGAGGCCGTTCGCAAGCGTCCCGGCATGTATATCGGGGACACGAGTGAGCGTGGCCTACACCACCTCGTCTACGAAGTCGTCGACAACTCCGTCGACGAGGCGCTCGCCGGATACTGCGACGAGGTGATCGTAGAGATCCACGTCGACAACAGCATCACGGTCAGCGACAATGGTCGCGGGATTCCGGTGTACGAGCACCCCACCGAGAAGATTTCTGCAGCCGAGGTCGTGATGACCAAGCTCCACGCCGGCGGCAAGTTCGAAAACGATTCCTACAAGGTCTCGGGCGGTTTGCACGGCGTGGGCGTCTCCGTTGTGAACGCGCTCTCAGAATGGCTGGAGATCGAGATCCGACGTGAGGGTGAGGTCTACTGGCAGCGCTACCATCGCGGCGCTCCCCAAAAACCCCTCGAACGGACGGGCGTGACGGACAAGACGGGGACCACGGTCAAGTTCCTACCTGATGCCGAGATCTTCGAGCACACGGCCTATCGATACGAGACGCTCGCGAGTCGGCTTCGCGAGCTAGCCTTCCTCAACCGTGGTGTGAGCATCACGCTCGAGGATGAGCGAGAGGGTGGTAAGAACCAGATCTTCAAGTACGAAGGCGGCATCGTGTCGTTCGTCGAACATCTCAACCGGTCGAAAACCGCAATCAACGGCGATGTGGTCTACCTCTCGGGTGAGCGCAACCGCGTGGCAATGGAAATTGCGATGCAGTGGAACGACAGCTACTCAGAGATCGTCTACTCCTTTGCCAATAACATCAACACCAGCGAGGGCGGTACACATCTCAGTGGCTTCCGCTCCGCGCTGACACGAACCATCAACAACTACGGCAGCGCGAACAATCTCTTCAAGAAGGAAGAAAGCCTCGACGGTGATGACTGCCGTGAAGGCCTCTCTGCTGTCATCTCAGTGAAGGTCCCGGTGCCACAGTTCGAGGGACAGACAAAGACCAAGCTCGGCAACAGTGAGGTGAAAGGTTCAGTTGAGGCTCTCATGAACGAGAGCCTCGCCACCTACTTCGAAGAGCACCCGGCCGAGGCAAAGCGGATCATATGCAAAGCGATGGACGCTGCGCGCGTCCGGCTCGCTGCACGCAAGGCGAAGGATCTTGCGCGCCGCAAGGGCGCGCTCGACTCCGCTGCTCTGCCCGGCAAGCTGGCCGACTGCCAGGAGCGCGATCCCGAGAAGAGCGAGCTATACATCGTCGAGGGCGATTCGGCGGGCGGATCCGCCAAGCAGGGCCGCGACCGACGTAACCAGGCCATTCTTCCGCTGCGTGGCAAGATCCTCAACGTCTGGAAAGCGCGCTTTGACAAGGTGATCTCCTCGCAGGAGATCCGTCTGCTCATCACCGCGCTCGGCATGGGCATCGGCGACGAAGACAAGGCGATAGAGACGCTTCGCTACCACACGATCATCATCATGACGGACGCCGACGTCGACGGTTCCCACATCCGAACGCTGCTGCTCACGTTCTTCTACCGACACTTCTTTGAGCTCGTCGAACGTGGAAACATCTACATCGCGCAGCCTCCCTTGTTCCGCGTCAAGAAGGGGAAGACGGAGCGCTACCTGAAGGATGAGGCTGCGCTCGCCGACTACCTCATCGACCTCGGTGTCGAAAACCTCGAGGTGAGCTCGAAGAGCGGCTCAGCGGCAGTCTCCGGCGGCCCGCTGAAGAGCGCGCTCGAGAAGCTCTCGGACATGGAGAACCTGCTCACAGTCCTCGAGAAGAAGAAGGGCAGTCGACGTGTTCTGTCGATGGTTGCAGCCGACCCGACAATCGACACGGATCTGCTGGCCGACGCCTCGCGGCTCAGAGACGTGATGGCGCGGTTCCAGGAGCATATCTCGAAGGTTACCCCGGATCTCATGCCGGTCTCGATTCGCTACGAGCAGGATCCGGAGCACGGATGCGAGAAGGTGGTGATCGCCGCCAGGCTCGACGGCCCCGGAACTTCGAGCGACACGTTCGTGGATCAGCAGCTGCTCGAGTTTCCCGAGCTCGTGCGGTTGCGACGGATTCTCTCCGAGGTCTCTGAGCTCGGAGAACCGCCTTTCGTGGTTCGTTCGGGTGAAGACGAGACGGACGCAGCTGGTCTGGTCGACGTGCACGATCTGATCATGACGGGAGCGCGCAAGGGGCTCGATGTGCAGCGCTACAAGGGCCTGGGCGAGATGAACCCCGACCAGCTCTGGAAAACGACCATGGATCCCGAGAAGCGCACACTCCTGCAAGTGAGAATCGAGGACGGCGTTGCCGCCGAGGAGATCTTCTCGACTCTCATGGGCGATGAGGTCGAGTCTCGTCGCCGCTTCATCGAAGACAACGCGCTGAATGTGCGAAATCTCGACATCTGAACGAGGCTGAACGGTGGAACCGTCCGACAAGCCCGCCACGATAGCGATCAACATCGAGGACGAGATGCGTACGTCCTACATGGCCTACGCAATGAGTGTCATCATCGGGCGCGCTCTGCCCGACGTCCGCGATGGCTTGAAGCCGGTGCATCGGCGTTGTCTGTACGCCATGCAGGATCTCGGCAATAGCTGGAACCGCGGTTACAAGAAGTCGGCCCGAATCGTCGGCGACGTCATCGGTAAGTACCATCCTCACGGCGACTCTGCCGTCTACGATACGATCGTTCGGATGGCCCAGGACTTCTCGATGCGCTACCCGCTCATCGACGGTCAGGGAAATTTCGGCTCGGTCGACGGCGATCCGGCCGCTGCCATGCGATACACCGAGGTGCGCATGGCGCGCATCACGAGCGAGGTCCTTGCCGACATCGACAAGGAAACGGTCGACTTCGTACCGAACTACGACGACACGACGTACGAGCCGACGGTCATGCCGTCGAAGCTGCCGAACCTCCTGATCAACGGTTCTTCGGGTATTGCCGTCGGGATGGCCACGAACATCCCGCCGCACAATCTCTGCGAGATCATCGATGCTCTCCTCGCACTGATCGAGAACCCAATGCTCGCGGTCACCGACCTGATGCAGATCGTCACCGCCCCCGACTTCCCGACCGGCGGGATTATCTTTGGTCGCAAAGCGATCTACGACGCTTACACCACCGGGCGTGGGATCCTGCAGGTGCGCGCACGGGTCGATATCGAGGAGAACGAGAGAACCGGCAGGTCGCGCCTAGCCGTCACCGAGATCCCGTATCAGGTGAACAAGTCTCGTTTGATCGAGAAAATCGCCGAGCTCGTGAATGAGAAGCGCATCGAGGGCATCTCCGATTTGCGCGATGAATCCGATCGCACCGGAATGCGCATCGTCGTCGAACTCAAGAAGGACGCGATGGCCGAGGTCGTCCTGAACAACCTGTACAAGCACACGCAGCTGCAGGACTCGTTCGGCATCATCATGCTCGCGCTCGTCGACAATCGGCCACGGTTGCTCGATCTCAAGCAACTGCTTTCGTACTTCATCGATCACCGAAAGGAGATCGTCACGCGTGCGACGCAGTACGACCTGCGCAAGGCCGAGGCCAGGCTGCACATTCTCGAAGGTCTCAAGATCGCGCTCGATAATCTCGATGCGGTCATAGCACTGATCCGCGCTGCGACAGATACGGTGACGGCGAAGTCGCAGCTCATGACCACGTTCGGTCTGACGGAGATTCAGTCCCAGGCCATTCTCGACATGCGGCTACAAAGACTCACCGGTCTCGAGCGCGACAAGATCGTAGAGGAGTATCGCGAGACGCAGGCTTTGATCGAGCGGCTGCGTGCGATCCTCGCTGATGAGCGTGAGGTCTTCAAGATCGTCGCCGGAGAGCTCGGCGAGCTGCGCAAGACCTACGGCGACGGACGACGCACCGCAATCATCGACTCAGGCGCCGAGATCAACATCGAGGACATGATCGTCGAGGAGGACATGGTCGTGACCGTGTCCCACGAAGGGTACATCAAACGTAACCCGGTCTCGTTGTACCGACAGCAGCGTCGCGGCGGTCGCGGAAAAATCGGCGCGTCTACAAAGGGCGACGATTTCGTGGCGGACATGTTCGTAGCCTCTACACATTCCTCTCTGCTGTTCTTCACGAGCCGCGGCCGATGTTATTGGAAGAAGGTCCATGAGTTGCCGCTGGCGGGTCGCGCGGCGCGCGGTAAAGCCGTGGTCAACCTGCTCACCCTGGCGCCCGGGGAGAAGCTCTCTGCGTTCCTCCCGGTGCGCGAGTTCACCGCGGGTTCGTACGTACTGTTCGCGACCGCCAAAGGGACGGTCAAGAAGACTTCTCTGATGGACTACTCGCGCCCACGCGCGAGCGGCATCATCGCCATCAGCCTCGACGAGGACGACGAGTTGATCTCTGTTCGCCTGACCGAGGGCGATCAGCAGGTGGCGATTTCCACGCAGGCCGGATTGCTGGTTCGCTTCGAGGAGTCCGAGGCACGGCCGATGGGTCGTAACGCGGCCGGCGTGAAGGGCGCGAGCCTCGCGGCGGGCGACCGGGTCGTTGCCATGGACGTCGTTCGCGCCGACTCGTCGTTGCTGACGGTCTCGCAGAACGGCTTCGGGAAGAGGTCTCTCACCGAAGATTACCGACTCGTTCACCGCGGAGCCAAGGGCGTGTCCACGATGAAGGTCACAGATCGAACCGGACCGGTAGTCGGGGTCCTTCAAATTCGCGATGATGATGACGAACTGATGATCGTTACAGACGG
>SPBQ01000366.1 GCA_004525875.1 Myxococcales bacterium | reverse complement strand
CTCCAGAGCCGCTCGCCTTCGGTGGTCAGAGAAAGACAGCGTTGACGACGGTCGGTGGTCCCCGCCTCTTGGCGCACGAAGCCCTCGGTGACGAGCTGTTGAAGCACCCGATTGATGCTTTGTTTCGTGATCTGCAGCACCCCGAGCAGCGCGGTCACCGTCATCCCGGGGTCGCGT
Organism: Myxococcales bacterium; assembly: GCA_004525875.1. Next base: position 3,481 of record SPBQ01000366.1, on the reverse strand, counting down.
CCGACGAAATGCAGCACGCGGTGGTGGGCGCGACCGAATCCGTGCGCGCGCAGGAGCTCATCCGGGTCGCTCGTGAAGTCGCGGTACGCAAAGAACATTAGCTCGACGCCACGCAACGCTTGCCGATCGGCGGGGCTGGATCGGGCCTTGCTGCGGAGCGGGGCCCGCTTCGTGAGGGTTCGCTTTTTCATAAATAGGTAAGTAATATTGACTTATATGTGTCGGCAATGCTAACAAGATCGGGTCTGCACTGCGGCACCCGGGGGAGCTCGGCATGAGCACATCGATGAAAGACATGGACGGCCTCATCTGGCTGAACGGCAAGCTGGTCCCGTGGCGTGAAGCGGAGGTCCACGTACTGAGCCATGCCCTTCACTACGCGTCCTCGGTATTCGAGGGGCAGCGGATCTACGACGGTCGGGTCTTTGCACTCCAAGCACACATCGAGCGACTCGCTCGATCGGCCTCGTTGCTCGGCTTCGAGCTGCCATTCTCGCCTGCGACATTGATGGACGCGTGCCGTGAGGTCGCGATCCAGAACGACATCATCACCGGCTACATGCGTCCGATTGCCTGGCGCGGCCTGGGCAAGATGGGCGTCTCGGCCCGCGGGACGGAGATCAATGTGGCCATCGCCGCCTGGCGCTGGCCGAGCTACTTTGACGCCAGCTCGGCCAACGAAGGCATACGGATGGCGCTTGCCGAGTGGCGGCGCCCTGACCCGGCCACTGCGCCGGTGTTCTCGAAGGCGGCCGGCGTCTACATGATCGGGACGCTGGCCAAGGAAGCGGCCGAGTCGGCGGGCTTCGATGATGCGCTGCTGCTCGATTGGCGCGGACGGGTCGCCGAGGCAACCGGTGCAAACGTGTTCTTCGTAAAAGACGATGCCCTCCACACGCCGGTCGCCGATTGCTTCCTCGACGGTATCACCCGGCGAACCGTGATGGGTCTGGCCCGCGCCCGCGGATGGACAGTCGAGGAGCGCGAGATCTGGCCCGCGGAGCTGGGCGAGTTCGAGCAGTGTTTCCTGACCGGGTCGGCGGCAGAGGTCACACCCGTCAGATCCATCGAACCGCACCAGTACGCGGTCGGCGCGATCACCCGAACGTTGATCGAGGACTACGCGGCTCACGTCCGCTCCCCGCGAGCTGCCGAGCGCAACGTAGCCTGACGGGCGCAGTAGCGGCGTTGTTAGCCAGCACCACGCCGCCGAATCCGTTCGGACCGAAAGTGTCAGCGATGTCTCCGGATCGAACTGTAAACCATGTCCCCGGAAAGGACCTGCTTTCTACGGGCGGCTATGGAGCCATCTGCCGATACCGAACGAAGCCATAATACTTCGGAGCATCGTCCAGCCGCACGTGCAGCCACGAGACGCCGTCGCCGGCGGTGCTCAGCCACACCGGCCTGGTATCGAGCCGCTGCGAAGTTTCCTTTCCCACCAGCTGCCAGAGAGCGTGCCGTTGTTCTTCGGGGGCGTTACGAACGAACGCCGCGAGGTGCGCATAGCTAGCAGGCTCGGCGATCTCGCAGGGCACCACGAGGATCGCGTCTCCCCCCAGGTTCCGGAATGCGACCACGCCCGTATCGGCCGCCGCCCGGAACTGGGCAGCAAAGGCCGCCGGCTGCGGTGTAGGAGCTAGCACCGGACTGTCCAACAGCACGAACTCGAACGGCCTGCTGCTTGTGGCCGACGTGACCGGCGGCGTCTCCCACCGAAAGGCGCTGAACGGTGCATCGGCCAGCGCTGCGTTGAACAACGACCGGAACGCCGGATCGCCCTGCAAGCCCTGCAGCACGGCGGCGTATGCTGCGGGCCGCGACGCGCGATGAACGACGCATCGCAACCCACGGCCGTCGGGCAGCGTTTCGACATCTATAGTCCACATGCTCTGCGCATGACCGGGCGGAGGTCGCGCGTGCCATTCTCTTTACGTGCCCGAAGCGCATCCGGCTCATGACGCGCTGATCAGAAGCCACGCAACTCGACCCTTCAGAGGAAGTACCGGGGCGCCATCCCAGATGGCCCAATCCCGCTCGTCCGCTGGGAGGTCGCTCGACTTGACAACGCCTCCTCGGCTACTGAAGCAGCTGATCCCTCGGCACGCCGCCGCCGGCTTCGGACAGGAGGGCGCGTGCGCGTCGGAGAATGTACGTGGAATCCAGAGCGGTAGAGTAGACTTTTCCGAGATTGTTCAGATTCTCAGCCAGCGTCTCTATGAAGAGCATGGCTTCGTGCAGCGCTGAAACGAGGTCGACGCGTGAGTTCACTGCTTCGACGATGAGCTCCGCATCAGCCTTCCGATCGCCGCAACGAGCCACTTCAAGCCCGTTGCAATCGATCACAACGAAGCCACCCTCACGTTCACCGATATACCAGGTGTCGGTCATGGTCGTCTGGTCGTTCACTTCAGTTCCCTCCCTTCCGCTTAGTTCAATCTTCGCACCGCAAGCTGACGTTTCAAGTATAGTAGTAACGCCGATGTCCGAGTTCTCTCCGTCGTCTAGACGACAGCCCTTCGTGAGGAACTCGTTCGCCGATACGTCAACCATGCATCGCGCGACCAGGTTTTCGCGAAGCACAAGCACCCGGTTGAGTGCGAAACCAATCCAGCGGGGGGATTTGCCCCGTCGGTGTGCGATCCATCGCTTATCGCCGGTGGCTACCGCCGCATTTCGGGCCGCTCTCGTAGCATGACGCACTTGGTACGCTTGGTGCTTCCTTCAGTACGTCACCCGCAATAGGAAAAACCAGAACCGTGTCGAAATCAGCGTCCATATTCCTCGCCGGTACTCTTGCGACGCTCGGTGTTCCGATGGCGTTCGCCTGACCTGAGGAGGAAAGAAAGTCTGAGGTTCCGTCCGTGGAAGAATCGGTAGTCCGGAAGTTCTACGAGAGTTTCGAGCGGTGTCAGCGTCGAGGGGGCGTGCTCGCCCGCTTCTATGAGATCTTTCTGATGTCTTCAGATGATGTCGTGGAGAAGTTCCGTGACACCGACATGCCGACCCAGGAGAGAATGTTGATGGCCTCCCTACACCTGATGATGCTGGGTCACGACGACCGGATCGAGGGAAAAGTCCACTACGAGAGACTCGCCAAGCTGCACGATCGAGAGCACCTGGATATTCGCCCCGAGCTCTATGACCTCTGGTTGGACAGCCTCGTCCAGGCCGTGGCCGAGTCCGATCCCGAATTCTCCGACGACGTGGAGAGCGCCTGGCGCGAGATGATGGCGCCAGGGATCGCGTACATGAAGGCTCACTACTAACTCGATCTGCGCCGCGTGAAAAACACGCACTCGACGGACGGCTAAACGGTCGAAGGTCCACCCGCATTACAAGGCTCGCTACCGTTCTTCGCCGCTTGCCATCATCGGGGGCGATCCATCTGATCGTTGATGCCTCGGGACTTAAAGTATTCGGCCAGGGTGAATGGGCGGCTGCGAGGTATGGCTGTCGCGGCATGGGATGAAGGAAGCTG
>SPBQ01000111.1 GCA_004525875.1 Myxococcales bacterium | reverse complement strand
GTCTAGCCGCGGATCCCGATGCGGCGGTCTGCGACGACGGTACGTTCTGCAACGGCGCCGATACCTGTAGCGCTGGCGCGTGCGTGGTGAACGCCGGCGACCCGTGCGTAGGCGCCGACGGCGATGGCGACTGCGCCGAGTCCTGCGACGAGCTCGCCGACAACTGTCTGGCGCCGGACCCGGATGCATCGGTCTGCGACGACGGCCAGTTCTGCAACGGCGCCGACACCTGCGGCGGCGGTGCATGCTCGGTGAGCGCCGGTGACCCCTGCGTGGGCGGCGGCCAGTGCGCCGATACCTGCGACGAGGTTCTCGATACCTGCAACCTGCCCGACGGGACGCCCTGCGATGACGGCTTGTTCTGCACCGACACGGACCTGTGTCTCACCGGTGTTTGCGAGTCCGGCATCAACCCCTGCGGCGAAAGCGGGACGTGCAGCCAGACCTGCAACGAGACCGAGCAGGTGTGCAAGGGCTGCGGGCAGCCGTTCAGCAACTCGACATGCATGACCAACGCGCTCGTCACGTTGCAGACCGCGGTTGCGCTGGCGACCTGCGAGCCCTGTCTGTGCGACGTCGATGGCAGCGGTGTGGTGGGCGCCACCGATGCGCTGGTTGTCCTGCACTGGTGCGTCCGCATCCGGCCGCAGCCGGATCAGTGTCCCGAGCTGTCCAGCTTGCTGACCTGGGGCTCCAGCACGACGACCACGCTGGTTACGATTCCGAACCCGAGCACGACGACGCTGTCGAGCACTTCGACGTCACTATGAGCGCTTCCAGACGTCATGCGGGAAGTCCGGGACTCTGTGGTCTACAATCAAGGGTGTCTGTGGGCGCCAAACATGTCCGATGCTGTGCCGGCGTGTACAGCGCGTGCACCGCCAGCGGCGAGATACTGCAGGAAGCTGCGCACTGGCGAGCGGGGAGTCGTACCATGGTAATGGCCCACGAGTTGCATCGATCGTCCGCCCTTCGTCCGATCGGAGAGCGTGAGACGGCCACACGGGCGGCAGGAGAGGGGTGATGGGCAAAGGTATTCTGCTTCGTCTGAGCGCTTTGGCTTTGAGCGTCGTCTTCTTCGGCTGCGGTGGCGGAGGCGGCGAGGTGGGCGGAAACGGTCTCGCCTTTCAGGCCGTCTGGGAGCAGCCCGCCGGTACCGGCACGCTCACGTTCGGCGACGGTCCTACGGACTACAACTTCGGCACGGCGATCCCGGGCGCGGTCAATACCGTCCGCATCACGCTCGAGCCCGCCGGGCCCGGCGGTCCTCCGAGTTGTTGTATCGCGGTGCGCCGTGGCACCACGACGTTCGCCAACCGCTCGCTGGTGCTCGCCAACATCCAGCCGGGCGATACGACTGTAAAGATCTACGGCTATCCGACCAACTACGCACCGGCCGATGGCCTGCTCCGCCGTTGCGGCACCGTGCCCGTCGATGCCGGCGAGGCTTGTGATGCGAGCCGCGGCGCGCTCCCCAGCTTCGGCAGCGATGGCAATCTTGTCTCCGTCACCGGCGGTGAACGCGCCGATGCCGGCCAGATTCTGGTCTGGAGCCTTCCATTCCTTGCCGACGTGAGCCCTCTACCCGGATCCACTGTGATGGGTCCGACGCTTTCGGTGACAGCCGGCGTCGTCGACGCGATCAACAACGTCGTGGCGGGCGACGTAGCGGTATCGGTGGCGGTCGGTGTTCCCGGCGCCAACGTCCCGTTCGCGCTCGGCGCAATGCAGGCTTGTGACGAGCAGGTGGCCAACCCCGTTGTGCCGTGCAGCTCGGGACCCGACATGGACGTTACCGGGTACGTGGTGGATGGCACAGCCGGGCCGCTGCCGGCGGGCCCGGCGCGAGTGACGATCGTCGCGAGCAACGACGGCACGCCGCAGCGCTCGCTGGCTTACAGCTACGAGATCAATATCGATCCGCCACTGGTCGCGAGCACGACCAGCACGACGAATCCCACGAACTCGACGGTGACGTCCCTGACGGTAACCTCCACAAGCATGACGTCTACGACGACACTCGGACCCAGTGCTTGTACGGTCACGTTCGGCCTGACCAACGCGATCGGCGTTGCCGGCCTGACGTTCGATGTCGACTATGCTGCGGCTCCCGGCGACTTCACCGGCTCCGACGCCGCCGTGTCCTGTGCACCGAATCCGGGGCTGGGAGCGCTCGGCGCGTTCAATGACAACGACGCTGCTCGGTCCATGCGCATCGGTCTGCTTGCGGTATCCGATTTCGCCGGGCCGGCCGACCTCGCCACGTGCGACTTCGTGGGCCTGCCAGCGCCGGTCGTCGGTGACTTCGCCGTCACGATCGTCGAGTCGTTCGCTGCCGACTTGACGGCCGTGCCGTCTGTCGTCGCCGTCACCGACGTGACCTGCAACTGACCAAAAGGGGAGCTGGGATGAGTACGCTTCGATACGAGTACGAGTTCGACCTGGGTGAGAGCGGTGTCATCGCGTATGACGTCGAGATCGACGAGGAGACGCTCACCGTCCAGCCGGAGGCCTACGAGGGCATGCCGGAGTGGACGCGCCTCGAGTTCAACCAGTGCGACAACTGTCCGCTGAAGCCCGATGAGAAGTCGTACTGCCCCGTGGCGGCGAGCATCTCGCGCGTCGTCGAGCGATTCAAGGATCGCATCTCCTACGAGGAGGCCTCGGTCCGCGTGAGTGTGCCCGAGCGCACGTACGAGAAGCGCGTGCCCTTGCAGTATGGACTGTTCAGTCTATTCGGGCTGATCATGGCGACGACGAGCTGTCCGCACATGCGATTCCTGCGGCCGATGGCGCGTTTCCACCTGCCGTTCTCGAGCCCGCAAGAGACGATCGTCCGAACGGTCTCGTTCTTCTTGCTGCGCCGCTACCTGGAGAACCAGCAACGGCCCGGCGTAACGTACGACCTGGGCGACCTGGATGGAGCCTATAGCGATGTTCAGGGGGTCAACAAGGGGATCATGCGTCGGCTGCGTGCGGTAGCCACGGGGTCGGCCGAGGCCGACGCGGGCGCGGTCGTCATCCTGAACGCGCTCACCAAAATGCTATCGGCGAGCCTGGCGTCGAATCTCCAAGAGGTCGAGCCTTTGTTTGGCCAGGAGGCTCGTTGCTAATGGGAGTTCTCAAGTTCAGATACGAGTTCGAGCTCGACGATGCGGGCACGCGTAGCTACGACCTGCAGATCGACGAGTCGGATCTTCGCCTCGTGAACGCGCCATCGGGTGAGCTCCCCGAATGGACGAGGCTCGAGTTCAGCCAGTGCGAGCACTGCCCGCTTCGGGCCGAGGACCGATCGCACTGTCCGATCGCCGTGAACATCGCGCAGGTCGCCCAAGAGTTCCACGACCGGATCTCCTACGAGGAGACCGAGGTCCGGGTGATCGGCCCCGAGCGCACCTACAAGAAGCGGCTCCCGCTCCAGCGCGGACTGTTCAGCATCTTGGGGCTCATCATGGCCACCAGCGACTGTCCACACACGCGCTTCCTACGACCGATGGCGCGGTTCCATCTGCCGTTCGCCTCCTCGATGGAGACGATCGTGCGAACAGTTTCGATGTTCCTGCTGCGCCGGCACTTCGAGTCCCACCCTGACGACGACGCACGCTTCGATCTCCGCCAGCTCGACGAGCACTACGCCGCGCTCAACGGCGTGAACAGGGGAATCGTCGAGCGCATTCGCTCGATCGCCACCGGCGATGCGGACGCCAACGCGATCATCATCCTACACTCGTTGGCGACGTTGTTGTCGCAGAGCCTTGCGGACGAGCTGACCGAGGTCGCAGAGCTATTCAAGTCTTCGGGGCAGCTCGAGGCTTCTTGAACGCGGACCCGATGATGGCTTGCCAAGACGGCGGCCAAACCTAGTAGTTGGGCCGCCGTCTCGACTCGCGGTATTGGCTATTGACAGGGGAGCGTGCCCTGAGCGAAGCCATCCAGCACTAAGAAACACGCGTGAGCCTCATCCGGCGAGATGTTGATAGCGCGGGCAGAGTGCCCCACGCAGACGCCGGCCTCCTCGATGTCAGCGTCGTAGTTGCAGAATGGCTCCTCGCCTGTTGGATCGACAAGTGCCGATCCCGCGTTAGGTGGGCAAGCGCCTGGGGCTGAACAGACAGCTTGGCCGTTACCGGCGTTGATACTGCAGATCGCCGCAGTGAGGGGGCAGATGTCGTCCGGAGCAAAGCACGGACACCTCACGTTCAAACATCCTTCGGCCGGGTCGCAACTGTCGATGGTGTACGGATCGTCATCGTCGCAGTCGACCCCGTTCGCGAGCGGGCATCCCACCTCTAGGCAATCATCGCCCACGTCGGCCACGGTGCAAGCATCTCCGTCGTCGTCGCAGTACTCCGCGCAGAAAACATCACACGCGCCGTTTACGAAGTCGCCGTGCTTGGCGTGTGCGGCAATCGCGTTATCGCTAATCGTGATGGTGTGAGCGTTTGCCGGGTTCCCGGGTGGCAGGTGACAGATATCCTGCTTGGTGCCACCCGCCATCGCGCTCGAAGCCATCACCAGCAAGCCAGCCGCCGCAAACCACAGCGCCAACAACATTCCCTTTCCCAAACCTCTACCTACCATATGTCCTCCTCGGTCCTCGATGATTCTCAAGTGCTCCATCGCCGTCTCCCCGGACCGTCAGCCAACGGCATCGAGCATCACTACCGTTGTGGTCGGTAGCATCAAGGCCCGTACGGGAATGTGCGCACATAGGCCAACCTCGCGATGGATTCCGGCGTGCACCCGGTACTGATGCTTACCCAAGTGGGGCAGCGTCGAGCGAACGTTCTCTCGGGGTTTGTACCTAGTGAAGCCGGTTCGCCGGTTTTGTTACGATTCGCGCCGTCCGGCAGGTCGTCGACTCCTCTAGTCGTCGAGGTATCCAGTCGCCCGCAGCCGCTGCTGAACCGCGGCGCTCATCGGTAGCCGCTCGACACCCGCGTCGCTGAGCCGGTTCATCTCGCGCAGGCGCCGGTCGATCGTGTGCGACATCCCGTTCGCGACGTCGCGCTCGCTGCCGGCCAAGTCGTGCTGTTCACGCCCCGGTTGGGGATCCGCGAACAGCTCCATCGGGTCCTGCTCGTAGCGAATCAGCTTGTACTCCTGCGAGCGCAGCCCCAGCTGGCGCCGGCCGCGCCGAACGGTGAGGTCGAGCAGCGCAGCCGGTATGGAGCCGTCGCGGCCAGGCTCGCCGCCTGCGCGACCAACCGCCTCCGAGAGGTTCGGGCGTGCCGAATCGAAGCCGAGCAGATCGAGAATGGTCCCAGCGACCCCGACGGTGGATACGACCTGGTCGATCACGCGTCCGCTCTTTGTGCCGGGTACGTGGATGATCAACGGGACCATCACGACCTCGTCGTACAGCGTCCACTGGTGGCCTTCGAGCGAGCCGTGCTCCATGAACTCCTCGCCGTGATCCGAGACGATGACGACGAGAGTTTCCTCCTCGAGCCCGCTAGTGCGCAGCCGGTCGAGAAGCCTTCCGATGTGCGCGTCAACGTAGGCGATCTCCCCGTCGTAGAGCGCTTCGATGTGATCGAGGTCGGCGGGCGCCAGTGGCGGCGGTTCGGTGTAGCCCCTCACGGCTTTGATGTAGGGCGCGAGAGACTGGTACGTGCCGTCGATCGAGCCGCGATAGTCGGGATCGAACAGGTCATCGTAGGGTGCGGGCGGCGCGTAGTCCCAGTGCGGGTCGAAGATGTGGAGCCACATGAAGAACGGATCATCGCGGCCGGGCTCCTCGAGCCACTCGATGCCGCTGTCGACGATGCGCTCGGCCACCGCCATCTGCGGCGCGCCGAACCCTGCACTCTCCTCGAACGTGGTGAACCCCTTGTCGAAGCCCCAGCGGCGCGAGAGATAGACGTGGCTCACGGCCGCGAATGTGTCGAAGCCGTGCTCGCGTAGCTCTGCGGCGATGGTGCTTGCCGACGGCGGGAGCGCGTTGACGTCGGTCTGTACGCCGTGCTCGGCGGGGTACAGGCCGGTGAGCAAGGAGGCGTGGGCCGGCAAGGTCCAGGAGCTCACGCTCACGGCGTTCGCGAAGCGTAGCGAACGGGATGCAAGCTCGTCGATGCGTGGCGAGGTCTCGCGGTCGTAGCCGTAGCAGCCGAGGTGGTCGGCGCGCAACGTGTCGATCGTGATGAGGATCGCGTTGCGCGGCGTCGGCTCGGACCGAGTGCAACCTCCGGCGAGCAGAACGAGGGCGGTGAGCGCAATGGCCGATCGAAAGAGCATCGGGAGTCGTGCCGCACCGGTTCGGTTGGTTCCGGTCGCGAGAGTTTCCGTGTGCCACGGCGCCCTGGGGGGAACGTCCGGAGGAGGAAGACGAAGGGGCCGTGCCCGAGCTCTCGCGACCGGACGCTCGGGAGCGTTGTTTGTCGCTCTCCCTCGAATTCTGCAGCACTCCTCATGTTCAGCAACATGGACTGCCGACCTAGAACGGGCGGCGGCCCCCACGTGAGCCGGCGAACTGGTCCGGCGTGGACGACTACTGCATCACGATCCCGCCATTGGGCGAGATCCACTGGCCGGTGCAGAACGAGCTGTCGTCCGAGGCGAGGAAGGCCGCGGCGCCGGCGATCTCCTCGGGCGAGCCCCAGCGGCCAAGCGGCGTCTGCGCGCTGATCGCCGCCTTCATCACGTCCGTCAGTGGTGAGGTCATGGCGGTCTCGATGAAGCCCGGGCAGATCGCGTTGACGCGGATGTTCTGGCCGCCCATCTCGCGGGCTACCGCGCGCGTGAGGCCGAGGATGCCGGCCTTCGCGGCGCAGTAGTGCGGAACGTTCTCGAGACCGCCGAGCCCGGCGATGCTCGACATGTTGATGATCGAGCCACCGCGCTTCGATGCCGTCATCATGCGCAGCGCCTCGCGCGTGCAGTAGAACGTGCCGGTCAGGTGCACGCTGATCATCTTGTGCCAGGCTTCGTCGGTGAGGTTCTCGGTGATCGACCATGGAGTGGCGATTCCCATGCCGCCGAGCAACTCTTCCATGCGTGCTTCGGTGACCTCGTTCATCCGGTCGTAGTCGGCGGGGTCGGTGACGGCGATGCCGGCGTTGTTGACGAGGACGTCGACGCGGCCGAGCTCCTTCTTCACCTTCGCGAACATCCGCTTGACCGCCGCCGAGTCGGAGACGTCAGCGGTCACGGCCAGGCCCTTGCCCTTCTTCAGCTCGTCGAGCGTGCGGCGCGCGGCGCCCATCTTGAGGTCGTTGACGACGACTTTTGCGCCGTCCTCGGCGAAGCGGTGTGCGATGGCGCGCCCGATGCCG
>SPBQ01000539.1 GCA_004525875.1 Myxococcales bacterium | reverse complement strand
GTGCTTGACGATCCAGGAGCCTGCCCTGGTCGCGGAGAACCAATTGATGAAGTCGTTAAACATTGCTGGCTCCGTTCGTTAGCTCGAATCCCTCGTAGCCGGCGGCTGCGACCTGGTCGCATGTCTCGACGTAGAGAGGGAAGCTCAGGTAGGGCATGAAGACTCGAGGTTTCCCGGGGATGTTGGCGCCGAGATACCAGGAGTTGCAAGTTGGGAAAAGCGTGGCGCTGGCGAACTCGTTGACCTGGCGAACCCAGTTTTCCTCGGCGCCGGGCGTCGCCTCGATCCGCCTCAGGCCGCGCCCTCGCATGTGGTCGATGCACTCGGCGATCCAGTCGACGTGCTGTTCGATGGCTGCGACCATGTTGGTCAGAACCGAGGGACTGCCAGGCCCGGCGATCACGAAGAAGTTGGGAAAACCCGACGAACCGAGGCCGAGATAGGTCTTGGGGCCCTCGGCCCACTTCTCCTTCAAGGTGAGGCCGTGACGTCCGCGGATGTCGAGTCGGTCGAGCGAGCCGGTCATCGCGTCGAAGCCGGTGGCGAAGACCACGATGTCGAGCGGATGGTCGACGCCGCCGACGTTCAGGCCGGTGGCCGTGAATCTCTCGATGGGGTCGCGGGAGACGTCGATCAGGTGGACGTTGTCTCGATTGAAGGTCTCGAAGTAGTCGGTGCCGGCGCACAGACGCTTGCAGCCTAGCACCTGCGACGGAGAGAGTAGGGCGGTGGTTTCGGCGTCGTGGACCACGCCGCGGATCTTCTCGCGCACGAACTCCGCGGCGCTCTCGTTGACCTCCGTGTCGAGCAGGGGATAGGCATCATAGGGGAGTGGGTGCGCCGGGATAAACCGGTGTGGAGGAGCGGATGAAAGAGCCGTACATCGAAGGAGTAGCGATCCACGATGGCCCCGAGTCATGCGCAGGCATCCGTGAGGAGGTCGGCGAAGCGTTGACAGGGGCACGCATAGGCTGGGGCATTGAGCCGCGAAATCATATAGGTCGGGGTGCTGACGTCGTCCACGCAGGCGGAAGGCCACATAGGCTGGCGCGCTATCGCAAGCGCCAGTCTGACCCCGCGCGGTCGAAGACCCTGCGCATGTGCGGAACCTCCATGCGCGAGAACCGGGAGATCCCCGGGTTTCCCGTCTCAGATGGTGAGGCGGGGCGCTGCGGGACGGCCAAGGCCATAATCCGCGGATGAACGGCCCGGGGAAGTCAGACAGGCCCGTAGTACCGACGAAGCGGCCGAACAAAGCCGGGCAACCGGAAGCGGAAGTCGTGGAGGGAAGGGGCTTGGCCGAGGGGAACACGGACAAGCAAAACGCGTCCCGGACACAGAGCCGGAACCATGACGTGCCAAGTGCGCTGGATCGTGTACGCGAGGTAGCAAGGAAGGATGGGAAGGCGAAGTTCACAGCGCTTCTTCACCACATTACCGCTGAGCGGCTCCGAGAGGCATTCCTCGCTTTGCGGCGGGATGCCTTGGCCGGAGTCGACGGGGTGATGTGGGCGCAGTACGCGGGCGAAGGCTTGGAGGAGAAGCTCCGGGATCTTCATGCGCGGGTGCAGCGCGGAGCGTACCGAGCGAAGCCGTCTCGGCGGGTGGTGATTCCCAAAACGGACGGGCGACATCAGAAGAAGTCGCATCGGGATCGCTTCGATGCTTCGCAGTACAGTCAGGTTGGCATTGGACGAGTCCGTGAACAGGCAGAGCGCGAGCGTGAGCTCTGCCACACGCTTGATCCCTTCGCCATCGACATTCAGATCGACCAGGCCGAGCGCCTGAGGACCAAGCAGCATCCCAACGGCGACATACACGAGCGCACCGTTGACCGGCATTCGTTCGAGTCGCGACGCGATCAGGCTGTAGACGAACAGGAATGCGGCGAAGATCGTCAGGACTTGGTATTCGGACATGTTGACTCCGATGCTCCGGTACTCCAGCGCCGTAACTTGCGCGTGCAGCCGCACTTGCGCAACCGTAGTCGGGCGCGCACACGACAGCGGTATCGATGATCGCGCAGCTGCGGGCAGGAGACCCGCGCGACACACCCCGCCTGATGGACCTCGAGGCTCCCCGCGCTCGCCAGCTAGATCTCGAGACGCCGAGCGTGCGCCAGCGGGAGCTCGGGAGATGGCCGCGAGCGTGCTGGCGCTGACCGGCGTCGATCTGCTCACCGACGCCGATC
>SPBQ01000508.1 GCA_004525875.1 Myxococcales bacterium | reverse complement strand
TCCCGATCCTGCCCGTGGCCATCCCGCTGCTAGCGGCGATCGTGCTCTCCCCTCTGCGTGCATGGCTCCCGCTATCGCGCATGATCTCGTTGGGCGCGAACGTCGCCGGGCTGATCGTCGCGGCGGTCCTGCTCGAGCGCGTCCGAATCGAGGGAGTGCAGGTGCTCGCGTTCGGAGGGTGGCCGGCACCCTACGGCATCGTCTTCGCGGTCGACATGCTAGGCGCGCTCATGGTGATCGTCACAATGGTCGTGTCGACGGCCACTCTCCTCTTCGCATGCTGGTCGCTCGACGAGGAACGGGAACGGATGTTCTTCTATCCGCTCTTCCAGGTACTACTGGTCGGCGTCAACGGCTCGTTCCTGACAGGCGATCTGTTCAACCTCTTTGTCTGGTTCGAGGTGCTGCTCATCGCTTCCTATGCCCTGATGGTGCTCGGCAGCGAGGGATACCAGCTCCAGGAGACATTCAAGTACGTGATCATGAATGCGCTCTCCTCGGCGTTGTTCCTGGTCGGGATCGCCATCGTCTACAGTCTCACCGGCACCCTGAACATGGCGGATCTGGCGCGCAAGATGCCCGAGGTCTCGGACCCGACGCTGGCCGGCGCAGCGGCAGTGATCTTCATGGTGGTATTCGGTCTGAAGGGCGGCCTGTTCCCGCTGTACCTCTGGCTGCCGCGTGCGTACTTCGCGCCGCCGACCGTCATCACTGGGCTGTTCGGAGGCCTGCTCACGAAAGTCGGGGTCTACGCGCTGTTCCGGACGGTCGCACTGATATTCGCAGGGACCACAACCTTCACGCTGCCGGTTCTCGGCGTCGTGGCTGGCTGCACGATGGTCTTCGGCGTCCTCGGCGCGCTGTCTCAGTGGGACTTCAAGCGAATCCTCGCCTACCACATCGTCAGCCAGATCGGGTACATGATCATGGGACTCTTCATCTTCACGCCGCTCGCGCTGGCCGGAGCGATCTTCTACATCGTTCACCACATCCTCGTGAAGACAGCGCTCTTTCTCGTAGCGGGCACCGTGGAGCAACTACGTGGAACGACGTCGCTGAGACATCTCGGATCCGTGATCGAGAGCGCACCGCTGCTGACGACACTGTTCCTGCTGGCGGCGCTTTCACTTGCCGGTGTTCCACCGCTGAGCGGATTCGTGGCCAAGCTCATGTTGATCCAGGGGGGCCTGGAGGCCTCGGCCTACACGATCGTCGCGGTGAGCGTCGTGGTGAGCTTCCTCACGCTCTACTCCATGATCAAGATCTTCCGCTACGTCTTCTGGGGTGCGCAGCAAGGCCCCGACGAGCCGCGGCCCGGCGCCGGCGCGCGTGTTGCCGCCGTCGCGATGCTGGTCGTGACCGGCGTGGCCCTCGGACTCGGAGCGACCTGGGCTGTGCCCTACGCGACGATGGCGGCCGACCAGCTCATCGACCCCACGGCCTACATCGAAGCCGTGCTCGGAGCGCGCTGAAATGGCGAAGGCGTACTACGCGCTGCGGCTCATTCTGTGGTTCGCCTGGGAGCTCCTGCTGGCCAACGTCCTCGTAACGCGCACGGTACTCCAACCCCGACTGCGCATCCGTCCCGGCATCCTCGCTTACCGCACCGACTTGCGCACGGAGATGGCGATCGCCTGGCTCGCCAACCTGATCACGCTCACCCCGGGCACGATGACGCTCGCCGTGTCGGAGGACAAGCGCATCCTTTACATCCACACGTTGAATGTAACCGACGCGAACGCCGTCGTGGCCTCGATCCGTCACGCGTTCGAAGCGAACCTGCTGGAGCTGGAGAGATGATCGGCGCGATCGCACAACTCGCTCTCGTCGTGGCGGGACTGGTGCTCGCCGCCGCACTGTACCGCATCGTGATCGGGCCGACGATGGCCGACCGCGTCGCAGCGGCGGACCTCCTCACGACCAGCATCATGGCCGTCGCGGTGCTCGCCGGGCTGATGCTCGACACGCACTTCTACATCGACCTCGTCATGGCGCTGGCGCTGCTCGGCTTTTTCGGCACGGTGGCCTACGCCAAGTACGTGCTCGGCGGCACCCCGGTGGACGACTGATGGTTGACGGCGCGCAGATGGCAAGTGCGAGCGAGTGGCTGGTCGCGCTGGGCCTGCTGATCGGGTGCTTCTTCCTGGCCGTGAGCGCCGTCGGGATGCTGCGCCTTCCCGACGTCTACAGCCGCATGCACGCGATCACGAAGGCTTCCACCCTCGGTATTGCGGGGCTACTCGGAGCCTCGGCCGTGCACCACGGCATGCACGGCAACGGCTTCCTCGGCGAGATCCTCGCGATGTGGTTCGTGCTGCTGACCAATCCAGTGGGCGGCCACATGATCGCCCGCAGCGCCTACCTGGTGGGGATTCCGATGACGGAGCACTCCGTCGTCGACCAACTCGACCGGGCCGGCGAGGCGGCCGACGCCGCGCACGACGTCGAATGATCGGTATGATACCCTGACGTCTTCCGGGCTGACCGCCGGACGGAGGGGCTGAGTTGAGGGCGTGGGTCTCGACGGTCGGTGAGATCTTCATACTGCTGCAG
>SPBQ01000348.1 GCA_004525875.1 Myxococcales bacterium | reverse complement strand
CAAGACGCTGCGCGAGATCGCCGCCATCCATCCGCGCACGCGCGGCGATCTTATGCTGGTCCACGGCATCGGGCCGTCGAAGCTGGAGAAGTACGGTGACGGTCTGCTGGCGGTCGTGCGAGAGGCGGCAAGCCCAGCGAGCTAATCCCGCCGCAGCCTCGCCGGGTGACGGACGAGGCGTGGGCGTTGGATGGACTCTGCACGGGTCGTTGCGGTAGGAGAGAAGCGATGAGCTCTTCCACGACGGCGCCGACCGATGTGTCGGCCCACCACGTCGAGACGATTCTCAACTACGCGTGCGACGCGGGGCAAAAGCCGCGGCTCGATCCACACGCTTCGCCCGAGGACTCGAAGAAGCAGGCGGTGACGATCGTTCGTCATCCCGTCCGCGTGATCGACGCCCGCTCGCTCGACCGGCCTCCGAGTCTCGACATCGAGGGCTTCGATCGGGTCGCCGTCGATGACCACGGCATCGACTTCTATGACGCCGCTCGCGTACGCGACGTCTATTATCCGGAGGTTGAGCGACTCGTGGCCGCTGCGACCGGCGCGGTGCGCGTCGAGGCCTTCGATCACAATCTACGCTCGGCGACGCTGGCCGAGCGAGGCGAACACGGCGCGCAGTGGCCAGTGAAGTTCGCTCACAACGACTACACCGAGAAGTCGGGGCCGCAGCGTGTTCGCGACCTCTTTCCCGATGAGGCCGACGCTCTGATCGATTGCCGCTTCGCGGTAATCAACGTGTGGAAGCCCACGCGGGAGACCGTCCACGACACGCCGCTTGCGGTCTGCGACGCGAGCAGCATCGGCGAAAATGAGCTCATCGCGAGCGACCTCCAGTACCAGGATCGAACGGGCGAGATCCATTCGCTCGCCTACAGCCCCGGGCAGCGCTGGTACTACTACTCGAGCATGGAGCCGGGCGAGGCGATGCTGCTCAAGTGCTACGATTCCATGACGGACGGGCGGGCACGTTTCACGGCGCATTCGGCTTTTCGCGACCCGGCTGCGCCGCCGGACGCGCCGGTGCGCGAAAGCATCGAGGTTCGCACGCTCGCGTTCTTCGCGAGCTGAACGACCAGGCGCCGCTCGTTCACATCACCCTCGCAGAGGGGGAGGTACGCGAGCTCGCCATCCCGGCCGGAGAGCTGTGCCGAGGCGGTATCTTGGGCTCCGGACTTGCGGCGGATCTCGCGATCGCCGACGATAACTACGTGCCGACCGCTGCCTGCTCTCGGTTCTTCACGCACCCGATCGCGGTCCGTCGCCGGCTTGCGGCGGTTGCGATCGTTCTCAGCTGCGGCGCCGGTTCGGCTCCGTGGGCGCGGGCAGAGGAAGCGGTTGGTGGGGCGAAATTACCGCAGATCGAGGTCGAATCGCAGAGCGCGGTGACCGTCATCGGCTCCTCCGAGTCGCTGCGTGCGGTGATCACGGCATTGTGTGAGACCAGTGGCGTGGAGCTCAGGTCGTATCGTGCGCCCGACCGGCCGATCTCTGCCCGCTACGAGGGAGCACCGCTGCGCCATGTTCTGGAGCGGCTCCTGCGCCGGGAGAGCTTCATGCTCGGCTTCTCGGCGCCGGCGGGCGAGGGCGCGGCCGAGATCGCCTGGCTGAGCGTCATCGGGACGGACGCGGCAGCGGCTCCCGTCGTCGCGAGCGGCGCTCCGGCGGCGCCGAGTGCTGACCCACCGCCAGGCTCCGGTTCGATCTTCCCGATCGCTCTCATCGATAGCGACAATGTCGGGGTCCGTGCGAACGCCGCCAAGGTCTATGCGCGGCGTCTCGATGACGAGGCGAAGCTGCGTCAGCAGCTGCTCGGCGGTAGCGTCCAGGAACTGGCGTCGCAGCTATCCGGGCATCGCTTTGCGCGGGAATTTCTACAGACGGTACGCACGAGCGTTCGCAATCCGGAAGCACGTGTCAAGATCAACAGTCTGCTGTCGCGGGTGCGCTGAGGCGCTAGCGCTGCGGCGAAGAGGTCGGCGTGAAGCGCACGCGCATCTCCTTAACGCCGTTGATGAAGTTCGAGCGCAGGCGTCGTGGGGGCTCGACGAGCTCGATATCCGGCAGGCGCGTGAGAACCTCGTGGAAGATCGTGCACAGCTGGGCCCGTGCCAGCGCCGCGCCCAGACAGTAGTGCTGGCCGATGCCGAAGGTCAGATGCGCGGATGCGTTGGAGCGCGCGATGTTGAACGTATGTGGATCGTCGAAGACCTCGGCGTCTCGGTTGGCGGCGGGATACCAGACGACGACCTTGTCACCCTTGCGGATCGAGGTTCCGCCGAGCTCGGTGTCCTCTCTTGCGGTACGCCGGAAGTGGTGGACGCCTGGCTCGTAGCGCAGGATCTCCTCGACGGCGACCGGGATGCGCGAGGGTTGCTGCACGAGCGCCTGCATCTGATCGGGGTGCTCGATCAGGCGGATCATGCCGTTGCTCGTCACCGTCCGCGTCGTCTCGTTGCCGGCCACGATCATCATCATCACGAACGTTCCGAACACGAGGTCGTCGACAGGCTTGCCGTCGATCTTGGCGTTCACGACGAGCGACGCCAGATCGTCTGCGGGGTTCTTCTTCTTCTCCTCGCCGAGGCGTACGGCGAATTCGAATGTCTCGGCGAAGGCGGCCTCGGCCGTGCCGTCGGCATCCTGGATCTCCGGGTCGTCACTCGAGGTGAGCCGGTTCGCGAGCTCGTAGGCGTAGCGACGGTCGGCGTCGGGGATCCCGAACAGCTCGCAGATCATCGTCATCGGCAGCAAGGCGGCAACGTCCTCGACGAAGTCGCACTCGCCGCGCGGCGCGACCGCGTCGACGATGCCCTCGGCGACACCGGTGATGTAGCTCTCGAGCTTCGCCACGCGCTTCGGGACGAAGCCTTTGTTGATCGTGTTTCGGTAGGCGTTGTGCCGCGGCGGATCCATGTTGATCATGATCTCGCCGAGGATCGCGATGCGCTCGGGGTCCGGGTCCTGGATATTGGTGTTCGGCGCCGAGCCGAAGATCGCCGGTGTGCGGGAGACGTACTGCACGTCGGCGTGGCGCGTGACAGCCCAGAAGCCCGGGCCGCCGGGCTCCTCATGCCAGAACACGGGGGCCTCGCGCCGGAGCAGATCGAAGACGTCGTGGGGCGCTCCGTTGGCGAAGCCGTCCAGGTCGAAAAGGTCGATGTCGCTTAGTTGCATGCCCGGTCCTTGTTTCCACGGCGATGATCGGTGAGGGGCGCGAGGACGCTACCACGGTTCGATCGCGGCCCGGAACGCCGCTGCTATCGACAGATGCATGAAGGACGATCCCCGCACATAGCTCGAGCGCCGGCTGTAGTCGGCTGCTTGACACCTCATCGCTTCCCGACTCTGTGGATTAGCCCTGCACGTGATGCCGGTCGCCCGGCAAGCGTCCGTCGATTGCCCCGGCGCGCCGAATCCTTGTAATCTCGTGATCGACTCCCGTCCGCGAGCTCCACGAGTCTCTGGCTGACTGTAGTGATCGAAGGAAAGATTCACCCGGACTTTTGGCCTGTCGCGCGTGCGTTCCGCAACGTGCTTCCGAAGCGTGGTCCCGGCGGCGCGGCGCTCGTCGTCTATCATCGCGGCGAGAAGGTGATCGACGTGTGGGCCGGCACGCGCGACGACAGTGGCAACCTCTGGGAGCCGGACACGGTCTCGGTCTCCTACTCCACGACCAAGGGCATCGCCTCGACGCTGATGCACATCCTCGTGGACCGCGGGCTCGCCGACTACGACGACCCGGTGTCGAAGTACTGGCCCGAGTTCGCGCAAGCCGGCAAGGAGAACACCACCATCCGCCAGGTGATGTGTCACGAGGCCGGCCTCT
>SPBQ01000057.1 GCA_004525875.1 Myxococcales bacterium | reverse complement strand
TGGTCAGCAGGTGACGCTCATGTGTTCGCCCTGCTAGCCCCCCCGGCTCGCACCCGTTCCTGAGCACCGGTGCCGAGCCCCGAGTATCAGGCGTTCCTCGCGGCCGTCGAGGGGGATCTGGTCAGCGCTGACGACGCGCTCGACGTTGCCCGCGACAAGCTCGAAGCGCTTCACGGTCACCCGGTCGCGGCCGACACCACCGTGCAATGGACGGAGCTCGGCGGCGTACGTGCTGCGTGGATCGACACGCCCGGATCATGCCGGACCTCCGGCCGCGATAAACGCATCCTCCTGCTCTGTCACGGCGGCGCTTACATCGCCGCCTGCGGCGACGGCTACCTTTTCTACGGTGAGATGCTCTCGCGGGCGTGCGGTGCGACCGTTCTTCTCGTCGACTATCGCCTCGCGCCCGAACATCACTTCCCGGCCGCGCTCGACGACTGTGCCGCCGCATACGAAGGGCTGCTCGACGCGGGCGTCTCGCCCGACCGCATCGGCTGGGTCGGAGACTCGTGCGGTGGCGGGCTGGACGTTGCCTCGCTACTGAGGCTGCACTCGCGTGGCGCGAGGATGCCGGCTCTGGTGGCGACGCTCGGTGGGTGGTTTGATCTCGAGTCCACGTCCGACTCGGCAACCAACCCGGTCGGTCGCGACCCGTTCGCCAGCGCCGCGTTCACGCGTGCCCGCGGCCGTGACTACGTTGGGCCGAACGGCGATCTGCGCGACCCACTCGTCTCGCCCGTGCACGCAGATCTCACGGGGCTTCCGCCGATGCTGCTGCAGGTCGGGCAGATAGACTTTACCCGCGACGAAGCCATCCGTCTCGCGGGCAGTGCCGGCGCTCGCGGTGTCCACGTGACGGTGGAGATCTGGCCCGACATGGTGCACGGCTTCCAGGGGCTTGCGGCGGCGGGCATTCCGGAGGGGATCGCCGCGCTCGCCAGCCTCGCCCGCTTCGTGGATACCCACGTTGCGTGAGGACGACCGGCGCCGCGATCTGGATCCAGCATTCCCGCCGCCCGTGGCTTGTCAGTCGTCGTTGAGACGCAGCACCTGCGCGACGTCCTGTACGCCCAGCACCGGGATCGCCACGTCCAGGTTGAAGCTCGGCCAGGCGACGCTCGCGCCGCTATCCGGCAACCACGTCGAGCAGTCGAACGGTTGCCCGGTCAGTGAGATCGCCGCGTCGCCCAGACCCAGGCCGTTGAGAATCTCCGAGCGAGCCGTGCCCGTCGTCACCGCCGTCTGGATCGGGTCCTGGTAGATCGCGTTCTCGCACGGTGTGGCGTCGTCGTTCGTGGTGCCGGCGGTGATCACGAGGTAGGCCACGGCCGCGCCCGCCCCGGAGTCGGCGGCGTTCGTGGGGCGCCCGGGCAAGTACATCTTCCGCGATTCACGGTTCGAGATCCCGGACGCCGCCGGTATCACGGCTCTCAAGATCGCCGAAGTTTCCACCAAGGGGATCGCCAAGATCAAGTTCAAGGGCAAGAAGATGACACTTAGGGAGGCCACCGATGACTTTCGTCTGTCGGTTTCGCTGCTGTTCGGCGCCGATCCGTCGACAGAAGAATCCCTGACGGCGCGCTACCTCCCCTGCGAGCCGACGACGAAGAAGAACACGTGCAGGCGGTAGTGTCTTGCCGGCGGCCGCTCGCTTTGAGATCTACCGCCTGCATCTACCATTGAATGACGCCGCCTCCGGCGGCTAGTGCGAGGTGTCGGCTCGTCGTGCTTTCACCCGTTTCCTGACCGCCTCCAGATCGATCGCGCCCGGCCGCGCCTGGCCGATGATCTCGGCGAGGATGTCCGACTCCGCCCGCAACGTTCCGAGCGACAGGCGGCGATCCTCGAGCAGCGGCCAGAGCGCTTCGCGCAGGTCGGGCGGTAGAACGTTGTGCAAGTACTCCAGCCCCGTTCCGCGCTGTGCGGCGTCGTCGGCCGCCAGCGCACCGATCGCCAGTCGCAACGGTTCGCGATCGAGGACCGTGAAGAGCAGCGTGAACACGTACGCGAGACCGTGGATCACGCGCTTGCCGGCGGCCGAGTGCGCCGGCGCGACGTCGGTGAGCTTGCCCTCGATGGTGGTCTGGTACCTCCAGAGCCGGCCGCAGTCGTGTGCCTCGGTCCCGGCGGCGGCGAACAGTTGCTCGCCCGGCAGACGCAGCGCGCTGTTGCGCTGAACGACACGCAGCAACGCGGCGGCAGCGCGAAATCGTAGCTCGAACTCGCTGTCGGCCAGGAGCTGGACGAGCCCGCTCGCACAGCGCTGGGTCGGCAGGGTGGCGAGGATGTCGCAGATCCGCCTGCGCACGGGCGGGGGGCTGCGAAGCCGCAGCACGGTATCCAGCAACAATCCTGTATGGGCGGGGGCTACCGTGCGCAGCGCCTCGGAGGCTGTCTCAGCCACGGCGTCGTCGTCCAGGAGGTCGACCACGTGGCCTACGAGGGCATCCGGCAGCGGTTTGTGACGGCGAAGGGTCGCGAGAACCCGAGCGGTATCGCCCGCTCGCAGGTGCGCGATCGCCACCAGCGTATCGTCGATCTCCCACGTCTCGATCGGCGCGACGGCCGGCGCGCGAGGGGGGACTTCAGCGGGTGAGCCGGTGTCGGTGAGATCCTCAGCTCGATCCGCTCGCGCCGCCGGGCGCAGTTGCGCCAGTACCTCGGCGCGCCCGATCCGGTGTGCGCCGGTGCCGGAGATCGAGCCGCCGCCGCTCGACGCGCTGCTCGTGCCGGCGCGCACCGCGGATCGGTCGATGAACGCGATGGTCTCGGCGACCGCCTGCCTCGTGGCCGCGTCGACGGTGTCGAGCTCGGCAGCAGCGATGCTGTGATTGTGGAGACTCTCGGCCAGCGAGGCGATGTAGCCCTTGTGAAGGTCGCGGGTGACCAGCAGTCCGGCCAGCGCGGTACCGATGGCTGCACACAGAAGGACGGGTTCGGCCGCTTCCGGGACGATCCCGAGAACGAGGAACGCGAACCCGCCGCCGGCGGCGGCGCCCAGCTTGTCGCCGCCGACGTCGATGAGCGTCTTGGTCGGACGCTTCTTCTCCGGAGACAGCGGCGTATAAAGGAGCTCGTAGCCCGAACGATACAGAGAGCTCTCGAGCACGGCCGTGCCTCCACGCAGTGCAGCCATGGTCGGGAGGCCCGGGAACAGGAGTGCGAGCGGGCCAAGCAGGCACGCCGCGCCCGGTAGCGTCGCGACGTTCCCCGCGAGACCCAGTCGGGCCAACGATCGTTTGGCGAGCAAGTTCTGCGCGAGAAACGTCGCCACGCCCACGCCGAGATAGAACAGCGCGAAGAAGCCTACCAGCTCGCCGCCCGAGCCGAACCGGGCTGCCGCCTTGGCCTTGAACGCGTAGTCATAGATCGCCGCGCCGAACGCGATCAGTGCGACCAGCAAGGCCAGGTGTCTCAGGTACGGCGTCTGTTCGAAGATCGTGAGCGCGGAGTCGTCTGTCTCCTCTTCGCGCCGTGTCGTGACCGAACGGCTCCCGATCACCGGTACGCCGATCGCGCATGCTGCGTTGAGACCGCCGAGGCAGAGGATCATCGTTGCGATCGAAAGCGCGGCGGCTCCTTGCCAGACCGCGAGTCCTCCGAGCACCCCGCCCAGTGTCGCACCGCCGGCGATCCTGCCGATGAGTTGCTTGGCCGTGTGTGGGTCGAAACGCTCGTTCACGACCGACCAGAAGCCCGAGACGACCACGGCTCCGATGCTCGTGGTGTGCAGATAGACGGCGATGGCGGCGAGCCCGGGCGCGCGGAAGCTGAGCGCCCACTCGGCGACGAACAGGAGCGCGCTGCAGGCGAACAGCACGGGGAGGGCGTGCACCGGCGCGAAGCGGCGGAACACGCGTGCGCTGCTCAGCACCAGCGCGACCGACAGCAAGGAGGAACCGATCATGACGGTGGGCAGGGCGTTGGGCTCGAAGTGAGAGAGAAAGAAGCCGTCGCGCAGCGCGCGTCCGGCGAGATTCTGGCCGATCATGACCGCGGCGACGATCATCGCGGCCCGCGCCGACTTGCCGGTACTGTTGCTGGCGGTGCTCATCGGCGCATGGTCCGCTCAGCCGATCGACCTGCTGACGGCGATCTCTACGCCCGATCTCGAGAGCGTCGGTCGGGTGTTCTCCGATGCGTCGTCCGCCTTCGCCGCTTCTCCGAAGTCGCCCCACCACGCGCGAGCCTCCTCGGCCGTCCACACGCCGGAGCCCACCGCATGCAGCATGGCTGCGAGCTCGGCGGCTCCGGCCGGACGCTCGTTCGGGTCCTTGGCCAGGCAGCACAGGATCACGTACTCGAGATCCTCGGGCAGCTCCCGGCCAAGCCGCCGTGACGGAAGCTCCGGCTGCTCCTCCACGTGCCGGCGCAACAGCTCCATGATGTCGCCGTCCGGGAACACGGTGGTTCCCGTGAGCAGGTAGTAGCCGACGGCGCCCAGCGCGTAGAGATCGGCCTGGGGCGTGGCGGCATCGGAGGAAAGGATGAGCTCGGGAGCAAGATACATCGGCGTGCCGGCGATCGTGTCCGCGTCGCCGTCGCCCGCGTCACTGTCGCTCAGATCCTTGACCAGACCGAAGTCGAGGATCTTCACGGTGTCGTACACACCGCCGCGCTGGGTCAGCATGATGTTGCTCGGCTTGATGTCGCGATGGAGCAGGTCGCTGGCATGAGCCTCCTCGAGTGATCCGCATGCCTGCGTGAGGATGTGGACCACGCGAGCCGGCGATACGGGTCCACCGACCGACACCAGCGATTGCAGTGTGAAGCCCTCGAGATACTCCATGGCGTAGTAGAAGATCCCTTCCGGCGTTCGGCCGTAGTCGAAGATCTCGATGGTGTTGGGATGCGTGAGCTGACAGGTGAGCTGCACCTCGCGCTGGAAGCGTGTCTGCGCGCGCATGTTCTGCGCGTTCTCGGCCCGCAGGAGCTTGATCGCCGTGGGCCTGCGCAGCATCGCATGGCGCGCGAGGTAGACCTCGCCCATTCCGCCCTTGCCGAGCCGACCCTCGATCACGTACTGGCCGAGCGTCTTGGCCCTGGCCATCACCTTCTCGACTTGCCGCCGCAGCCGGAACGAGACCATGAGCGATCCCGCCGACAGCAGGCCCATGAACAGCGCCATGGCGATCACGACGTAGCTCGCGCGAGTGAGCTGGTCGGCCCGTTGTGCGCTCGCGCGCGCCTGCGCCTCGGCGAGCTCGCGAGACACGGTTTTCGCGCGCTCGGCCAGCGGTTGCGCTTCGTTGACGAACAAGTCGAGCGCGACGTTCCAGCGCGGCGAGCGACGCAGGGCGATGACGGGCTGGACTTGAGCGCTGTAGGCGGCGAACTCCTCGAGCAAGAAGTCGACGAGATAGCGGAGGTCGCCGTCGGTGCGGCGCGAGGCCGATTCGGCGATGCGAGTCGCGTGTTCCTGTGCCGCGGCCAGCCGTCCTTTGACCAGCTGGTCGCGAACATCGCTGTAGTCCACGAGCAACTCGTTGAAGGCGAGATCGGCCTCGGTGAACGCGGAACGGAACTGGGCGAGGTCGGCGACGAACGTGATCGAATTGGAGGAGCTCGCGTCGGCGCTGTACTGGACGATGGCGTCGTCCAGGCCGGCGAGGATGCTGCGGCGAAGCGGCGCCAGACGCTCGGCGTACTCCACCGCCGCCGGCTGGTTCCCGGGCGTGCGGGCGACGTCTTCGATCGCCCACTGCGTGCGTTTCAGTTCGTGCAGGTCCTTCTCGAGCGCGCCGATTTGCTCAGCGGTTTTCGCGTCGTTGGTGCGAACGGCGAAGCCGTGGAGGGTCGCGATCGTGGGCTCGATCTCATCGATCCACACCCGTGTACGCTCGTGTGTGGATCGAAGATCGCCGTAGGCGACCCAGCCGCGAAGCGCCGCCAGCGAGCGATTGAGGGCCACGTCCAGCACGTAGGCAGCCCGCACCATCGGTGCCCCGACCGTGCTCTGATGGCGCAGCGAAATCTGGAACCAGATCGTGAAGATCAGCGTGAGCACGGCCGTCGCCAGGCCGATGGCGGCGACCTTGCCGTTCGATGAGAGCAGTCCCTCGGTGATGCGACTGCCGGCTCGTGACCTCAGTCGCTGGATGGTCGACGCCGTTCGGCTCTTGCCCGTCATCCTTAGATTAATCGGAGTCGGATCGCGCCGAGGGCTTGGCCGCGCCGGCTGCCACGAGGTCGGTCAGCAGGGCTTCGAGCAGCCCGGCCCGCTGGTATACATGGGCCGGGAAGCGCTTGCCCGGGTGATAGGCGCGTGCCGGCGCTTTCGCCTCGGGGAACTCCCGGTGCAGGTGGAGCAGCTCTTCGAGAACGAGCGCGGCCAGGTCGCTCACGTCGTTCGGCGTCACCTGCGGGTGGTAGTTCTCGTCGAACTCGAAGGTGAGGGTTCGAATGCCGTTGGCCGCCGCCAGTCGTTGGATCAGCACGAAGCAGCGCTGCATACGCGCGTACACGTCGCCCGGCGTCTTGTTGGGCTCGAACGCGGGCTCCTTGGGCAGATAGCCGCCGCCCGGAAGTGCCGCGTGCAGCGATGCCGCTTGATGGACGGAACCCGTGACCAGCTGGAACACGTCGCTCGGAGACGTTTTCTTGGCGAGGATGTTGTTCAGATCGCCACCGGTCGCGACGATCGCGTTGAACACCTCGCTCGGGGTCGTGGATTCGGGCCGCGCTTGCTCACCGATGGTGTCGTCGATTCCGAGCTCCTGCTTGACGAGCAGCGCGGCGGCCAGCGCGGTGTCGACGACTGCGAAGACGTCGGCCGGACGGGCGTCCTGCTGCAACGGCACCGATTCGCTGCGGACGACCCGAACTTGCTCGAACGCGAGGCGATTGGCCCGCTGCTGAAGATTCAGGGCCTGGGAATACACCTCGCGCGGCTGCGCCGATTCCACGCGCAGAAAGGGCGATGGGGGTTCGGGGCGGCCCATGAACTTGCGGATCAGCGCCACGTTGGCCCGAACGAGCTCGACGCGTGCCAGCACGTCGGCCGGAAGAATGCTGGCGGGGTCGGAGAGCCGCCGTCCGCTGACCGGTGGTGGTGTCGAGACGTCCTGGCCGACTGTCCCCTGCGCGATGGCCGGCCGGGGAGCGATCGGTCCCGCGCCCACGCAACCCATCGGGTCGAGCACGGCCGTCACGCCCAGCACGCCCAGCGCTCGGAGAGCGGCCAGGGCGAGCCTGCGGGGTTGCCCGGTGCCGGATCCGCGACGGTCGCCCGGGGAGTGCATCTGCGGAGACTTATACTCCGAGGCGCAGCGAGTCCACGCGGATCTCGCCGTCGCGAGCTCTTCGCGGTGTCGATGACGAGCTCAGGATCGTTCGTCAGCCGAGTGCGTCGGCCAGCTCATGCAGACGGGCGCGGGCATCGCCGAACACCGACCAGCCGTCGCCGACGAGCACGGTGTCGATTGTCTCGATCTCGGAAAGCCCCCTGACGGATTCGGTGGCCTTCGCCTTGTCGGTGAGTTTCGCGTCGGGCAACAGCATCAACGCGCCGGCCCGGTGCGCGCGAACGAGATCGCCTGTGATCAGCGTCGTCCCGTCGAGGATGAGCGCGAGCTCGCCTGGCGTCTTCGAGCCGGCCATCTCGATCGTCATCAGACCCGGTACCAGCTCGTCACCGGCCGACAACCACCGATCGCACGCGATCGGAAACGTCTCGCGTTCTGACGCCGGCCCGGCCACCCGAACGTCGAGATCGGCCGCGATGCGCTCGGTGGCCCGCACATGGTCGGAGTTGGTCACGACGATCCATGCCGCGCTCCCGAGGCGCTCGAGATGGGCGCGATCGTGGTCGCTCAGCGCCAACGGGTCGATGAGCACGTTGCCTTCGAGCCTCGTCCACAGGACGGAGTTGAAGTCGATATCGCGTTCGTGATCGAACGCGGACCAGGCGAACAGATCAGGTCGATGGAGGCTCTTCACTCCTCCTACCTAAGAGTGGGCGTCGACTCGTTGCAATGGCCGTACCGCCTTCGGGCGCTGCTGAGGGGGCGCTGCATCCACACCGTCCGCGCGGGCTCGGTGAACGAGCCAGGCGGGCTCCGCGCTTGTGGGGAGCCGGCCTGGTCGGTCGGTGAGTCGGGAGGAATGAGGGCGCAAGGGTCGGCACGGCCTGCGCTCGCGCCGACCCCGGTGCGGGTTACTGGACCGTGCCGGGCTCGGTGTCGGGTTCGGTCGAGCCGTCGCCACCGTCGCCGCCTGGCGTGTCGTCGGTGCATGCCTCGGTGACGCACTCGGCGACGATCTCGGCGGCGCGCACGTCGCACGCATCGACGGCCACGCCCTCCTCGGCGCAGTCGTCGGCGAACTCGATGCCCTCGACGGCGCACCGCTCCTCGCAGGTCGGCGGCTGCGGCCCGCACTCGAGCTGACCGCACTCGGCCTCGAGCGCGACCTTCCGGTTCCCGCACGCGTCGGGGGCGATACCGTCGCGGACGCAGTGGGCGAGGAACTCGTCGGCCGCGTCGCTGCAGCGATCCTGGCACGAGGGCGGCTCCGGCGAGCAGTGCTCGCCGAGGCAAGAGTCGACGACGCCCGCGGCGCGCTCGGCGCAGCCCTGGGCATCACTCTCCTTCTCGTTGCAGTGGTCGAGAACCTCGGCGCCGCGCGCCGCGCACTTCTCCTCGCAGGCGGGGGGATCGGGCTCCTCGCAGTTCTCGTCGACACAGGTCTCGAAGCTCACCCGCGCGCGGTCGTCGCAGTTGTCGGCCTGTGTGCCGTTGTCGGTGCAGCGGCTCGTGAACTCCTTCGCTTGGGCGGCGCAGCGCTCCTCGCAGGTGGGCGGCTCGGGCCGGCACTCTTGGGCGAGGCAGGCGTCGACGGCCTCGCCGGCACCCTCGCAGCGCGCCTCGCAGGTGGGTGGCTCGGGCCGGCACTCCTCGCCGATGCAGGCCTGGACTTCGTCGCGCACACGCGTGGCGCACTCGTCGGCGTCCACGCCGCTCTCGATGCAGCGCACGAGAAGCTCCTGACCGCGCGCCTCGCAGGCATCCTCACAACTCACGTCGGGCTTGCAGTTCTCGAGCGAGCAGTCGCGGAACGCGAAGCGCGCACGCCGACCACATTTGCGACGGTGGCTGCCCTCGTCGACGCAGTCGCCGAACAGGCCCCTGGCGTTGAACGCGCAGCGGTCCTCGCAGCGCGGCTCGGGCTCGCAGTCCTGCTCGAGGCAGGCGGCACGCTGGCCACGCCCGCGCTCGGCGCAGGCCTCGCGCGGCTCGCCGGTCGCCACGCACTGCTCGAGCGCGTCGTGGGCCTGCGCGTCGCAGACGCGCTCGCACGGCGTCGCCGGCTCACAGTGGCGAGCGAGGCACTCCTCGAGCGCCCCACGCCCGTGCTTGTAGCATGACGTGCGGCCGATACCGCCGCGCACGCAAGCGTCAACGGTT
>SPBQ01000090.1 GCA_004525875.1 Myxococcales bacterium | reverse complement strand
GTCATGCACTGGCGCGGATCGTTGCCGGCGCCGCCATCGTCCCCGCGCTCCTCCTCTCCTGGCTCGCCGCGGTGGGCGCCCTCCGCGATTTCTACGCGCAAGCGATCCTGTTCAACTTCCGGTACATCCGCCTGAACGCGCGATCACCCGAGGGCACGCTCCAACGGCTGTTGAAGCTCGCCCGCGCGTGGAACCGTGCTGAGCT
Organism: Myxococcales bacterium; assembly: GCA_004525875.1. The sequence goes on along the minus strand of SPBQ01000090.1, from coordinate 7,858 downwards.
TTTCTTGCTACTGCCGGCTCTCGTCGGTGCGCTGCTGCAACGCTCGCGCGTGCCCGGCGGTCTCATGGTTGCCGGTGCCGCCTACCTCGCACTCGCGTTCATCAGCTTCCAGGCATGGCCGGACATGATCCTGTTCAGCGCGCCGACAGCGGCGCTGCTCGCGGCGGGCCTGTCGAGCCTCGTCCCGGCGAGCGCGCGGTGGCAGGCACTGGTGCTCGCGCTCGCCGTGGCGCTGGCGGCTCGACCTACGAGCGCACGCCTCGAGCCGCCCATCACGTTCGAGGATCAGTCTCGGTTCATGCATTCGCTGGCCGCCGAGCTGACCGACGACGATACGGTCCTGATCGTCAGCCTACCTGAGTTCATGATCCACACCGGACGACAGAGCGTCTGGAAGTGGCCGTACCTCTGGTTCGGTGTCGATCGTTTCGCCGCCGCGTCCACACCGGGCGGCTTCGATGCGTTGCTCGCCGAGCTCTCACGGCATCCGCCCGGGTTGATGCTCGTCGCCCGGAGATGGCAGGGGCCCCTGCGGGCACAGTTCGATCGCTGGGCCGCGCCGAACTACCGGCGCACCCGCGTGCACCACCACCCCCACACGGTCAAACCCATCAACGTCTACCAGTTGGACCGGGCTCCTAGAACGCATCCTTCAGACGACGGGTAGCCGCGAAGACCTCTACTGAATCGTCCGCCGTCACGCCTGTTTGCCGGGCCACCGACGCACGCAACTCGCTGCTATCAGAGCGCAGAAACGGGTTCGTGGCCTTCTCGATGGCGATCGTCGTGGGAACGCTTGGGTGGCCGGCCGCCAGCATCTCGTCGACCTCAACGCGGCGCCGCGCCAGCGCTGCATTGCCAGGCTCGAGCGTGGCGGCGAACTCGAGGTTGGAGCGCGTGTACTCATGGCCGCAATAGACCCGCGTCGCGTCGGGCAGCGCGGCGAGACGCTCGAGCGACGATTTCATCTCGGCAGCGTCGCCCTCGAACAGTCGTCCGCAGCCGCCGGCGAAAAGCGTATCGCCGGTGAATACGGCGCCGGCCTTCTCGAAGTAGTACGCGAGATGCCCGCGAGTGTGGGCAGGTATGAAGATGGCGCGCGCGTGCAGATCACCGAGCAGGAACTCCTGGCCATCCTCGAGCGGATCAGTGATCCCCGGGATGCGCTCGGCGTCGCGGGCGTAGCCGTAGACTTTGAGATTGGAGGCGCCGCCAGCCGCGATCAGGTCGTCGTTACCGCCGACGTGATCGAAGTGATGGTGGGTAGAGAGAATGGCGACCAGCTCGACGCCCTCGCTGCCGGCTGCGTCGAGCACGGGTCGGGCTTCGGCGATGTCTACAACCCCCGCCACCTCGTTCTTCTCGTCGATCACGAGATAGGCGTAATTGTCCATCAGTTGATGGACGGGAACGACTCGCATCATGGTGACTTGCTCCGTGCGCGGTTGTCAGTTCGGTGCGTCCTCTCCTTCCCCCTCTTCCTGTTCATCATCGAAAAGACTATCGCTGTCTTCGTCGTCGTCCTCTGCCGGCGCGTACGGGATCTTCTGGTCGATCTTCGTCACGACCTCGCCACTTACCGCATCCATGTGTTCCACACTCGACGTCATCATCTCGCTCGCATCGTCGTATGAGAGCGTCTGGCGGGCGATGACCTTGCCGGAGAAGTCGTACGTGAAGCGCTCGTCGAACCAGAGCAGCTTCTCGTCGTCCAAGAATCCGGTCGAACTCGAGACCATCCGGCCGTTGATGTAGGTTCGGTAGTCGAATTTCTTGCCCTCGACCTTGAAGCCGATCAGAAGGCCGCGCGACGTCGGTGCGCTTACCTCACCGTTGAAGTTCGCCAGTCGCGAGCGACCGTAGCGATCGGCCTGCATCATCGGCCCGCCGACGTAGTACTTCATCCCCTCGATGCGCTCGATCAGCTGGGGAGGCGGCAACTTCTTGCTGGCGGAAGTGGTGTCGTCCTCGCCACCGCGTGAACACGCGCCCAGCCCGAAGATCACCACGACGAGAACCGTCGTCAGCGAAGCGTGGCACGCGCCGAAGCGCCCATGTCGTGTCGGGTTCACTCAGCCGGCCGCCTGAATGGGTTGATCGATGTCGGTAGCCACGGTCACGACCGGCTTGCCGCCCCGCCCGAGCGCCGTGCTGACGCGCGTCTCCACTCCCGCCACGTGCCTGGCGAGCGCGTCGAGCCGCCCACCCTTCGCGCGGGCCTCGCGCGTCATCTCGATCACGCGTCCCTCGAGCTTGCCCATCCGATCGCGAACCGATTCGAGCGTGTCGATCACGCCTTCGGCACGGGTCTTTTCCAATTTCTTCACCTCGACGAGCTGGCACTCGACCTGTTCCAGACGCTTGCGCGTAGCCTCGGCATCTCGCGTGTCCGCAGCGTCGACCTGTGCGTCCGCGGGCCGCGCCGCGACCTCACCAACGACACGCTCGAGCTCGGCACGCTGGCTCGCCGTGTCACGGATGAGGCGCGTGATATGGTCGTCCCGCTTGGCCGTCTGTCGCTCGATATCGTCGGCGCGGATCGCCTGCGCGTCGAGCCGCGCAACGTACTTGCCCTGAACGCGCGCGAGCCCGGCCAGCGCCTCGTCGAAACGAGCCGATCGGGCGCGTATCTGCGAGAGTCCACCGGCCAGCGCAACCTCGCGCTCGCGCAAACGGGCAACCTGCTCCATGATCTCTCGGACGTCCTCGCGCACGGCGTCCAGCGCGCGCTCGTCGGCCAGACCGAGACTGCGGGCCAGCGCCCGCCCCATGACGGGCGTGTCGGTCCTGGCCGAGAAGCGCAGCAGCCCACCAAGATCGATTCCCAGAGGTCCGGAGCCGAGCAAGCCCTTGAGATACTTCATCATCCCGCCGGCCGATTCCGTTCGCGCACGCTCGAAGATCACCTCGACTTCCTTCTCGAGGCTCCCAAGCGCCTCCGCGAAGCTACGGACGGACTTGCCGAACGCCGGCGTATCCATGCCACCGTCACCCATCGCTCAACTCCTCCTCACTCACCACCACCCACGCAGGTGCGGCTGCCATTTTCCCGACTTTCAGGCCTGCCGGGCTAGCCGTTCATACGTCGCTAGCCGTCGCTGGGACGGCGCCAAGCACACATTCCGATCGAACGCCGCCACTCCGGTCGTGGCGTCCGCCACTGGTCCCTCGCAGCCGGGTGCATCGAAAAGAATACTATCTCACCCCAGTGCGAGGCAAATCTCGCAGTACATCGAGTGTCACTTTTTAACGATCGGGCAGGACCGACGCAGGACGTCAACGCGAGAGCTCACGCAGCAGGCGGACGAGTCGCTCGACGCCCGTGACCAGCTCCGCAGCCGCGACGTTCTCGTCGCGCCCGTGCACGCCCGCGCGCTGCGCGGGCGTGATGAGAATCGGGGTGAACCCGTACGCCGCGATCCCGCGGGCACGGAAGTAGTGGCTATCCGTGAAGCCCGATTGCAGGCCGGGAAGGACCACCGCTCCACCAGGCTCGGCCGCCGCCAGCCTGTCCACGGCCTCGGTCAACGCATTGCTCAGCGGCGATTGAGACGAGGAGAAAGCGACGTCGGACGGTTCGATTCTCACATGGGGAGAACCGATCCGCTTGCGGACGTCGCGCAGGAACGAATCACAGTCGTGGCCGGGAAGCAGTCGCGCATCCACGTCGGCGGATGCCTCGGCCGGCACGATGTTCGTCGCCTGGCTCGCTCGCAGAACGGTCGGCGTCAGCGTGTCACGAACGAGCGCTGCAGCGCCGGGATCGCTCATGAACCACTCCCGGAACTCCGGGTCCTCGAGCGAGCGATCGAGCTGCCGGAACTGACGCTCATGATCCTTCGCCAGCGCTGCGTACGCCGCATAGTATCCGGCGACCACGGGACCGACCTCGTAGGGCCGCTCCCACTGCACGAGCACGTCGAGAGCTTCGACCAGCCGCGTGACCGCCGTGACTGGAGCCGGGCGAGAGGCGTGGCCGGGCTCGCCACGGGCGATCACCGTGAACCAGCACGGACCCTTCTCGCCGGCGTTAAGGTTGTAGATGAGCGGCTGGGCACCGCGCGCCTCACCCTCGCCGTTCACCGCGCGAATGAATCCGCCCTCGTTCAGCACAAACTCGGCATCGCCGAATAGATCGAATTTCTCCTCGATCATCCAGCGCGCACCGGGGCGGCCGCCGGTCTCTTCGTCCGCAGTCGCCAGCAGGATCACGTCGCGACGAAGATGGATGTCTAGCTCAGCAGCCAGCTTCGCGAGCGCCGTGAACGCGAGCAGCTGTGTGATGCCGACCCCCTTCGCGTCGAGAGCGCCGCGGCCGTGGACCCGGCCGGCGGCGAGCACGCCCGACTGCGGCGCTCGCTTCCAGCCGGCAGCCTCGGCGGGGACGACGTCGACATGGCTGAGGAGAATGACGGGGCGTTCTTCCGCCGTGCCCGTCAAGCGAGCGTAGAGATTTCCGCGACCGGCGACGGGCTCGAAGATCTTCGCCTCGGTGCCGGTCTCGGCGAGGACCGAGGCGAGAAGCTCGACACCGGCAAGCTCGTTGCCCGGCGGGTTGGTCGTGTCGATGCGGATGTAACGAGCGAGCAGTCCGGGTGCCTGTGACGAGACCTCGCGAATGATCTTCTCGGCGCGTTCGTCCGCCACGGTCGGTGGCGCTCCGGCCAGGACAGGCGTCGCGGCGAGCGTCGCGACGAGCAGGATCCGCGGGAGCGTGAAGATGCGGCGCACGAGCGGCAACATTTGCGGTTCCACGATCGCGCGGCGCCGCGGCCGTCACAGACCGAAGGCGAGCACGAGCGGTGTGGTGACGACCGAGACCAACGTACTGGCGACGACGGCGGTTGCAACGTCTCCAGGCTCACTCGCGAACTTCTCCGCAAAGATGAAATTGATCACCGCCGACGGCATCACCGAGCCGAGGAGCAGGCAGCTGCGCGCCGTTCCTTCGAGCCCGACGAGCGTGACGAACGACCAGGCCATCGCGTATCCGCCGGCAATCCGCATCACGACGACGAAGCCGGCCGCCCGCCAGGATCCCGGTGCGAGAGTGCGCAACCTCAGGCCGAGAGCGATCAGCATCAGTGGCACGGCCATGTCGCCCACCATCGCGATCGGTCGTGCAGCCACCTCGGGCAAGATCACTCCGGCCACGCGAACTGCCAGGGCAGCGACCGCGGCATGGACGTAGGGCAGGCGGAACATCTCCGCCGGCGCGGGCCGCCCGCTCGCGATCGTAACGCCCACGGTGCTCTGCAGGACCGCAACGGTTACGAAAATGATCACGCCGTGGCGCAGGCCTTCTTCGCCGAACGCGAACAGACCCAGCGGAAGCAGCATGTTCCCGCTGTTCATGAACATTGCCGGGAGGTACAGCGGTCCGGGCCTCAGCCCACCTACCGCCGCCACCGCGCGCATGGCGACGCCGACCCCGAGCACGATCACGCAGGTTCCCGCCATAACCGTGAGGGCATCACTGGTGACCAGTGTCCCGTGGGCGAGACTGCTGAATACGAGCGCCGGGCCGGCCATGTAGACCACGACGTCTGTGAGCGTCGCGAGGTCGACGCGATGGAAGCGTCCGAACACGAAACCAAGAGCCACCAGTCCGAAGACCGGAAGGACGGTCGCAAGAACTGCCTGCCAGGCCACCGCCTAGGACGCCTCTCTGGAGGACGAGCGCGGACGCGCCACCACCACGTACAGCTCCTGGGAGCCCTTGCGTGTGGCGGGAGGACGGAATCTGGACACCGATTCGAAGCGCACGCGCAGCAGCGCCACCGCCTCTGCTTCCACGCCGGAGAACAGCTTGATCACCGCCTTGCCGTCGGGCGCGAGCAGGTGCGACGCGCAGTCGATCGCTGCCTCGGCCAGCTCGAGATGCCGTGCGCGGTCGGCGGCCTTCACGCCGGAGAGCTTCGGTGCCATGTCACAGAGGAGGACGTCGGCAGGCCCGCCGAGCTCAACGGCCAACGAGGCACGAATCTCCGCGCTACGCGCGTCACCGACGACTGTACCGACGTTGTCGAGGCCAAGCGGTTCGATGGGTTCTAGATCGACGCCGACGACCCGCCCCGACGGCCCGACCTTCTTCGCGGCGATCTGAAGCCAGCCCCCCGGCCACGCACCGAGGTCAAGGACACGCTGACCGCTACGAAACAGCTTGAAGCGCTGGTCGATCTCCTCGAGCTTCACAGCGGCGCGCGAGCGTAGGCCCGCGGCGCGCGCGGTCCGGTAGACGGAGTCCTTCGGCCGGTACACTGTCATGTCTCGCTTCCGTGCTGCCCTCGGTCCGTTCCCGCGCTCGCGCGTCTTCGACCTTGCCCGCCGAAGACGCCTGGGGCAGCATCGCGGCGGTCGGAGCCGCCGCATCATGTCACTGAACGAGAGACAACAGGAAGCCGTCGACCACGAAGACGGGCCGCTCCTCGTGCTGGCCGGCGCGGGCAGCGGCAAGACCCGCGTGCTCGTGCACCGTATCGCACGGCTCATCGAACAGGGTCGGGCGAGACCGCACGAGATCCTCGCCGTCACGTTCACCAACAAGGCCGCGCGGGAGCTCGTCGATCGCTGCACGGCGCGGGTAGGTGCCGCCGCAGCCGAGGTGTGGGCCGGCACGTTCCACGGCATCGGCGCACGGTTGATGAGACGCCATGCGGCCGAGCTCGGCTACCCGGCCGAGTTCTCCATCTTCGATGCGGACGACCAGATGCGGCTGATCAAGCAGCTGCTCGAGGACGCGGGCATCGACCCGACCGTAGTCCCGCCCGAGGCGGTCCGCGCGTTCATCGAGCGCCACAAGAACGAAGCCCGCCTGCCCGACGACGTGGCGGCGGCGACCGACGACGCGTTCGGATCCAGGGCGCTCGACCTGTACGCCGCCTACCAGAAGCGGCTGCGTACGCTGGGCGGTGTGGACTTCGGCGACCTCATCCTCGGCGTGATCGTCCTGCTGCGTTCGCGGCCGGAGCTGCTCGAGAGATACCGCCAGCGCTTTCGCCACGTCCTCGTCGACGAGTACCAGGATACCAACCACGCACAGTACCTGATGATCTCGATGCTCGCCGAGGGGCATCGCAACATCTGCGTGGTGGGCGACGACGACCAGTCAATCTACGCCTGGCGCGGTGCCAACGTACGCAACATTCTCGAGTTCGAGCGCGACTTCTCGGGGGCGCATGTCGTCCGGCTCGACCAGAACTACCGGTCGACGCGGAACATCATCGAGGCGGCACATGCGGTCATCTCGAACAATCGCGAACGGATGGACAAGCGCATGTGGACCGACAGCGCCGACGGTCCACCGATCACCATCTTCACCGCAACCGACGAGCGCGACGAGGCCCGGTACGTCGTCGAGAAGCTGATCGGTCTGGGCGAGGCACGCAGCGACGCGGCCGTCTTCTACCGAACTAACGCGCAGTCCCGCGCCCTCGAAGAAGCGCTCGTGCAGGCGCGAATCCCCTACACCATTGTCGGCACCACCCGGTTCTACGAACGGCGCGAGATCAAGGATCTCGTCGACTTCGAGCAGCTCATGCGCTCTGGAATCGACGTCGAACAAGCGATTCTCGATGCGCAGCGAAAAGACGCGGGTGCTGACCCTGCCACGTTGGCCTGGATCCTCGACCAGATCGTGATCGGGCCGGAGGCGCGCCTTCCCGGCGGCGTCGACACCGCGCGCCTGATCGCCTTCCGGGGCGACCTCGTGAAGAAGCTTCGCGGCCTCGCGATACGCGACATCCCGCGGCGGTAGTCACGGATCGGCTGCGCCGAGGCTGATCCGCGCATTGCCTAGCGTTCTGGAAGTTTTCAGCTATTTCTCAAGCGTGGCCAGGCCACCGGAGGCAGGATGAGT
>SPBQ01000462.1 GCA_004525875.1 Myxococcales bacterium | reverse complement strand
CCGTGGCCTGATTCGCACCGATGGACGTGGCCCCGACAGACGTCAGCGTGGCACTGAGCACGAAGGGGCTCGGCGAACCGACCACGCTGCCCAAGAGGAGTCGCCCGGCGCCAATCGTGCGCGCGACACCCGCGGCTTGCTCCTCGCTCAGGTCCGCGTCGTCCGCCGAGGCTACCCGACCCCACGCGACCATCACCGTGCGCGGGTCGGCTGCGCGAGGACCGCCTTCACCGGTGAGCTTGGCCGCTAGCAGATCCATCATCCCTTCCCGTAGATATGCCAGCGACGGATCGGCCCCGGTAGTGCGGAACGGCATGACCGCCACCAGATTCGTGTCGAGCGTGGTCTCGCTCTTACCGCCCAGCCCCTGCCACAGTCCCAACGCGACGACGAGGGCGAACAGCGCCGCGACGAGCACGCCAGGATGCCGGAGACCGACGCGCCGCGCGGTCGCAGGGAGCCGCGTCTCGATGGGAGTGATGTGCTGCTCGTTCGAGGGTGGCGGATGTGCCGATGCGGGCCCGGTGTCGGCCACAGGGGTGACCGTTACGGTCCGCCCGCCGGGCTCTTTCCTGAGGCGCCCGGCCAGTGCTACAACCTCGGGGCTTGGCTCGGCGTCGAATTCCTCCCGCAAGAGCGCCGCGTGGGTCTGCGCCTGGCGGATTGCGGCTGCTCGGTCGCCATAGGACTCGAGCGCTCGCATCAGGCCGACCGTGACCTGAGCACTGGAGGGATCCTCGGCGGCCAGCCTTTGCCACCATTCGACGGTCGCCTGTCGGTCCCCCTGAGCCGATGCTCTTTCCGCCAGTCCCTGGAGCGCCTTGAGATAAGAACGTCGTAGCCGATCCCGCTCTCCGTCGGTCCAGCGTTCGAACTCGGGGCAACCGCCCAGGAAAAATCCGTCGAGGAACGGCCCGGCGTAGAGTTCAACCGCCCTGTCCCGGTGCCCCACGGCGATCGCTTCCTCGAACTGTCCGACATCCGATGCCACCCGCGCGGGCGACAGCGTCAAGCTGTCGCTGTGGGAGACGATCGCGTCCTTGCCGAGCAACTGTCGCAGCGCGTGGGCGGCCTGGTTGAGGAGATTCCGGGCGTGAGCCGCGTCGTTCTCGGGCCAGAGGTGGGCGATCAGCTTGTCGCGGCTCACGGCCCGCGGCTGGGATGCGGCGAGCATCGCGAGGAGAGCGAGACGATGTCGTTGCGCCGCCCTCCCCGAGAGCGGGCGTTCGTGGCCTTCGATCGCAATGCCTGCAAACAGCTTGAGAACGATCATGGGCCTACAGCCAACGCAGGCAAGGGAACTCCGTCCTTCGAGACCAACGGGCGAGAGAGCACGTAAAGCCGTCCTAAAGAGTGAGTAACGCTGCTTGGGATAAACTACCGGCCGGAGTCATTGTCGGCAATTCTGCCCTACAGGTTCTGTTAGGAGGTAACCACCATGCGTATCAAGACCTTCCTCTAGCGCCACATGTGTGACACCGAGACGCTTCCGTCTCTGGTGACCTTCTTCGGAGAAACAATCATGTCCAGAGAACTTCAACTGACCGCGTTCGCCGTCACGCTCGGCCTGGTTGCCGGCGCGTGTAGCGAGAACACCACTCCCACGGCCGCAAGCGAAACGGGGATTGAGGCGGTTACCACCGTCGCTCACAACTTCGGGAACAACCCCGATAACGGGAACGATCGGATCTTCCGTTTCGAACAGGACGCGTTCTTTCTTATTTTTGATGCGAACAGCTCACTCGTCGCAGCCCATACTTCCACGCCATGCGCCCTCGGCGGCATACTCGAGCCGATCAGTACTCAGTGGATCATCGAGAACCCCGATGACCCCTTTAGCGGCCAAGTCAGGGAGACCCTCCTGGCGGATCCGATCAACATCTACATCCTCGACCTGGCGCAGGGTGGTGATTGCTTCGGCTTCGCGTTGGTGGCATCCGGAACTGGGAAGCTGGTCAACACCGACAACGATTTCTACAGCTTCCTGAACCCTGATACGCACAGGTCGAACGCCTACGGATTCACGGCACAGGGCCAGCTTACGGGCGCGGACGGCTCGAAGATGCACTACAACGGCGTCCTCAAGGTCGTGTGGGACGGGATCGATGGTTCGAAGAAGGACAATGTCAACGAGCACTTCAACCTCCAGTAGCGCGCTAACGCGTATAGCGACGGGGCGGTCTCTTCGGGGGCCGCCCCTTTCCTTTGGTCGCTGCGTGCGCCCGCCTGATCCGGAAAGTCTGCTGCCTGTACTCGGCATGAGAAATCAGTCAGTGGGGGGGCTGACGTAGCCCCGGGCACGGCCGCGGTAGTGGATGTGATCTACGTCGCCGGGAACGTGGTAGGAGGGAGCGGAAAGGCGACATTCTCCGGCCGTCGCGCAGCGGGAGACAACAGCAGATCACTATTTGCTCAGTTTGGTGCCCCCGCTCCCGGGCTCACTGATCCCCATGGCGCAGAGATGCACTTGATCGTGCGCGACCACGGTCCGGCGATTCCCGGCCAGATCCCCAGTCAGATCCATGCGTTCGAAGGTGCCTGCACAGCGGAGTCATCGTTCGGTTTGGGCAGCGGCCCGAACGAATGCGCAGACATTCAGTTTTCGATTCACCAACCCCCGTCCTGATGGAGACCGCCGGTCTCTAGGCCATGCACGGGCGGACCTGGCGAGATACCCTAGCGGCATGTTCCAGGACTGGAACCCGAAAGTGTCGTGCGAGCACGCGGAGTGACTCACGCTTGAGTTCGGGCTGGCTACGCTGATAACGGGGGCGGTTCCTATTGTTTTGGGCCGCCCCTGCTCGCATCTGGCCGGTCCACGCTCCTGATCTCGTCGTCGCTACGAAGT
>SPBQ01000475.1 GCA_004525875.1 Myxococcales bacterium | reverse complement strand
GTCGGCAAGCCGGTGGTGGCCACGCGCGCCGGCGGTGTGCCCGAGTTCGTCAGCGACGGCGAGAATGGCCTGCTCGTGCCGGCTGGTGATGCCGGCGCGCTGGCCTCGGTGCTGGGTCGGCTGTTCGAGGAGCCGGCGCTGCGCGAGCGGCTCTCGGCGGGAGCGCTCGAGGCGGTGAAGGGGTTCAGCGTGGAGCATCACGTGGAGGAGATCACCGCGATCTACCATCGCGTTGCGGAGCGCTATGGGATTCCCGTCCCCGTTCCGGGCGCGACCGAGCTCGTGCGCATGCCAGCGCCGGGTAGGCGGGCATGACCGCCGGGCGCAGCAACCTGCGCCGCCTGGCCGAGGATGCGACGGGGACATTCGGTACGCGCATCTTCACGATGGGCGTGGGCCTGTTCACGGGCATCATCACCGCGCGCATGCTCGGCCCCGAGAACCGGGGGATCTTCGCTCTCGTCGCCCTGTTCCCGGCAAGCATCGTCACGCTGTCAAAGTTCGGCCAAGGCGTGGCGTCGATCTATTTCATCAAGAAGGAGAAGGAGGACGTTGCGCAGGTCGCGTCCAACGTGCTCATCATGGCTCTGACGGTCGGCGCGCTGCTGATGGTCGTGGCGTTCCTCCTGCGTGACTGGCTGCTCGCGACGATCCTGCGCGGGGTGCCGTGGTGGGCCGTCATGGTGGCGCTGCCGCTGATCCCCGTGCTGCTCACGGAGAGCTACCTCTACGGTGTCCTGCAGTCGACCGACCGGTTCCGCGTCTACAACGTCCGGCTGATCGCCGAGGCCTTGCTCACGCTGATGGGCATGGCGATCGTGCTCGTCGTCCTGGAGCTCGGACTGCCCGGAGCCATCGTGGTGGCGATTGGCGTGCGGGTCGTTATGGCGACCTGGGTGGTCGCGACGATCCACAAGGGGACGCCGCTCAGGGCGCGCTTCGACGTCCCGCTTTTCCAGCGGATGATCAGGTACGGCTTGAAATCCCACGTCCAGATCATCGCGTCGCACTTCCACTTCAAGGCCGCCATGTATCTCGTCAACTACTTCGCGAATCCGACGCAGGTCGCGTTCTACGCGATCGCCTCTCGTCTCGCCGAGTACATCCTGTTCGTGCCGCAGTCGCTCGGCCTGGCTCTCTTTCCGCGACTGGCTGAGTCGGGCGTCGGTCGGGCACACGAGATGACCGCCGCCGCCTGCCGCCAGATCCTGGTCGTCACGTCGGCGCTGGCGCTCGCGCTGGCGACTTCCGGCAAGTTCCTCATCACGTTCTGGTACGGCGCCCGCTACGCGCCGGCGGCGGTCCCGCTCGCCTACGTCTGCGCCGGTGTCGTGATGATGTCGCTATACGTGCTGCTGTCTCGCAACTTCACCAGCCGAGCCAAGCAGGCGGTCAATATCGTGGCTGCCTACGTCGCGCTTGTCGGTAACCTGGCTCTCAACTGGTACCTCATCCCACGGATGGGGATCGAGGGCGCGGCCATCGCCACCGCCGTGTCGTACTCGATGGCGGCGGCCATCCTGTTCGTTTTCTTCCTGCGCGACTCGGGAATGGCGTGGCACGACGTGCTCATTCTCAAACGCCGCGATCTCGAGATGTGGCGACGTCTGGCGACCGAGGTCCTCGCAGACCGGCGTCCGGCAAGCGCATGACATTCGCCCGGGATCGGTACCTGTCTCGGCGGACTCGGGCGGGGGCGCGCACGTGATCCTCGAGCGTTGCCGCCTCGAGACGGAGCGGTCCGTCATCAGCTGGCCGGTGGACTCGCGATTGCGTCCACCGACACGTTCCTGCGACACTAATCATCGGCGCGCCGACCGCGCGATGCGACTCTGATGGGCAAAGCTCGCTGCGCACCACGCGCCCCCGCCGGCACGGGACCGCGCGACGTCGTCTACGTGATCGCTTCGATGATCGTCGGCGGCACGCAGACGCACCTGTTGCAGGTTTTCCGTTTCCTGGATCGTGAGCGCTACCGCCCCCACCTTTACTGCCTGCGTGACGAGGGCAACCTGATCGAGACCGCACGAGGTCTCGATGTGCCCGTCGAGACATTCGGGATGCGTGGTTCTCTGCGGCACCCGGGCGACTTCGCGGGGTTGTTACGGATGCGCTCGGTCATGAAGGCGCTCGATCCGTCGATCGTTCACGGCTACCTGCTGCGCGGAAATTTCTTCGCCGCCGCGGCGGCTCGGGCCGCGGGCGTCCCGGTGGTCGTGACGAGCAAGCGTGGGCTTCATGCGCCCGCAGGGGCGGGCGAGCGGTTCGCCGTCGGCACTTCCAACCGGCTGTCCGATATCGTCACGGGGAACTCGCCGGCCGTGCTCGAGTTCACGCGCGAGATCGAGCGCGCACCGTCGCTGTGCATGGAGATGATCCCGAGCGGTGTCGACACCGCTCGCTTCGACCCGGCCGTCGCGCGTTCGCTCAGGGACGAGCTCGGCCTGGGCGATGCTCCCATCGTCGGTACTGCCATCACGTTCCGACCGCGCAAGGGCTTCCGCATGCTGTTCGAGGCCTTTGCGGCCGTCCGCGAGCGGATCCCGGACGCCCGCCTGCTGATCGCCGGCGCGGACGCGTACGAACCCGATCCGGAGGCGCTGGCGCGCCAGCTGGGCATTCTCGACGCTATCACGCTGCTCGGCCGCCGGTCCGACATGCCGGACGTCCTGCAGTCCTTCGATGTGTTCGTGCTGCCGTCGCAGAGTGAGGGGATGTCGAATGCGATCCTCGAAGCGATGGCCATGGGGCTGCCGG
>SPBQ01000391.1 GCA_004525875.1 Myxococcales bacterium | reverse complement strand
CGGGTGCGCGGCGTGTCGCCGGACAGACGCGCTGCGAACTTCGATGCCGCCCTCATGTAACGGTCGATCTCCGCGCCGGACAGCCCCGGGTCCTCGTTCTCGAGGGACTCGCGGAACGCTTCGAGCTCGCGGTCGAGGAGCTCGCGCAGAAGAAGACGGTCGAGTTCGGCAGTCGTGGACAAGGGGCGTCCTTATAGCGCGTCGAGGCGAGGTTCTCGACCCCTCAGCGCACCCGGGGAGACCCCCGACGGAGCCGCAACGCCGCACGGCGCCCGTCCGCGCCGTGGACAGACCGAGGCGGACGTGGTGTAGTGTGCGCGCTTGCACGGCGAGCAGCGCACCGTGGCATTCCCATCGATCCCATCCGTCGGACCCGCAGGACCGAGCCGCACACTGGCGGCGGCGATGTTCATGGCCGTCATGCTTGCGGGATGCAGCGCCACCAATCCGGGCAGCTACTCCAGCTACGATCAGTGGACCGTCGGCGACATCGAAGTGTACCACCTCGACAAGGGCGCGGAGACCCGGCCCCAGATCTACCGGATGCTGTACGGACCCGTGCTGACACCGCCTCTGGCCGCTTACGACGCTGGGCGCATCGTGGCGGCCCCGTTCGTGTGGACCTACTTCACGGCGGGCGGCCTGCAAGTGCGAGGGGAACGGGCGGCCGTGGACGCTCCGCCGACCGATCGTTAGAGTATCGCCCCTCTCACTATCCTCACCGGAGTCGTTACCTCATGAAGTCATCGATCGTACTCGCCTTCGTGCTCGTCGCATGCTGCGCCGGCGTCGCCGCAGCGGGGTCCTATGTAGGCTACTCCGACACCGGCTACGGGAACTACAGCAAACGCAACTGCTGCGAGCAGGCCGTGATCGCCGCGCAGGAAGACAGCGCCCGCGGCTGCCAGCGCACCGGCGGGTTCCCCGACTATAAGCGCGACGCCTCACGCGGCAGCTGCAAATGGGAACGGAAACGCGACGCACAGAGCCGCTGGATCTACCGCTGCACGGGCACCGCAACCGTCCTGTGCCGCTGATGCGCCGGACTCTCGAGAAGGAGTCATATCGAATGCGTTCATTCGCCACGGCGATCGCCAAGACCGCGACGATCGTACTGTTCGCGATGCCCATGCTCTCCGGCTGCTCAACGTTCGGTGGAAAGCCGAAGTTCATAGAGTCCGGCTTCCTCACCGAGTACTCGGTCCTGCGACCCGGACGCGAGGGGCAGTTCGCACTCGTCTACGTCCACGGTGGCGTCGACTTCAACTCCTACTCGAAGATCCTCTTCGAACCGCTCACGATCTGGATCGACGACAGCCGGAGCTCCGAGATCGAGAGCGAGGATCTCCAGAAGATCGCCAACGGCCTATACTTCGCCGTTGCCACCGAGCTGCGCAAGGACTGGGAGCTGGTCACGGAGTCGGGCGAAGGTGTGATGCGGCTACGAATCGGCCTGATCGCGATCGATGACGCCGACGATCAGCTCGACGTCTACACGACGGTCGCCGCACATGAGACGGCGAGTTCTTCAGAACCGATCCCGGACTCGCTGCGCGGGATCGGCCAGGACGTCACGGTAGAGATCGAGCTGTTCGACGATCGCACGCGCGAGATCCTCGCCGCGGCGGTCGACCGCTGGGCGGACACCGGCGAGGACACGCGGCCCGTCGAGACGTGGGCCGACGTCCATCGCGAGTTCGCTGCCTGGGGTCGGTGGTTCCGCGGCCGCCTGCAGGCCGCGCGCGAGTCGCGATCGCAGGCCGGCCCCGACTCCTGATCGGCGACTCTCGCGCTGCAGAACCGGCAGGCCGCTCGCCAGCTCGCAGAGCAAGCCAGCCGCGATATCGCATGACGCCGGCGCCGGCGGCTAGCCGGCCGACCGTACGAACTCGAAGTCGGTCACGCGCTCGACGTGACACTGGCGGCAGTTCTCGCGCTCGGGATGGCTCGTGCGGATCTCTTCCCTCACCGCGGGCCCGGCATGGCATGCGCGGCAGTTCTCGCGCATGAACGCGGCGTGAGGCATCACGGGCGGCGCCCACCGCGTCAGCCGACGCCCCCGGCGCAGATCCTGCGCCAGCCCCATGAACGTCGACGTGCGGAACTCCTCGTCCGAGGTTTTCCATACGTGACACTGGACACAGTTGGCGCTTGCACCAATGCCCGCGGTGATCGCGTGCGGCGAAGGTGGCGCGAAGCCGACCCCCGGCACCTCGATCCCCCGCACGCCGTGACACTCCTCGCAGCCCATTCCGAAGGGACGGTGAGGGATGACCGATGGCGCACCGTCGTAGAGCCTGCGCCCCGCCCGTTCGGTCGCCGGCGTTCGTTCCGAGGAGCCATCGCGCCCGCCGCCGGCCTCGGTGCTTGCGAGACCCGGCATGGCGAGTACGCCGAGCCCAATCGCGACCGCGACCGCCCGTTTCAGACGGTCGCCCTTTCGACCCGTACGGCGCACTTCTTGTAGTCCGGCTCCTTGCTGATGTTGTCCATGGCGTCGAGCGTGAGCTGATTGACGAGCCGCGACTCGTCGAAGAACGGAACGAAGACGGTGCCGCGCGGTGGCTTGCCGCGTCCATCGACGACCACCTCCAGTTCGAGCGCCGCGCGACGGCTGACCAGGTTGACCCGGTCTCCCGAGGTGACGCCGAGCTCGGCCGCGTCGGATCGGTTGAGCTCCACGTATGCCCGCGGCACCGCCTGGTGCAGCTGCTTCACGCGCCGGGTCATCGAACCCGTGTGCCAGTGCTCGAGCACGCGCCCCGTGGTGAGCCAGAACGGATAGTCCTCGTCGGGAACCTCGGCCGGCGGCTGGTAGGGGCGCAGCCAGAAGGCTGCGCGCTCGCCGAACTTCTTCGCCTTGTAGAAGTGGACCCCCTTCGGCTTCTCGACGTACGGATCGTAACCGGCGGCGTAGCGGTAGGCCGTCTCGCGCCCATCGACCACGGGCCAGCGAAGGCCGCGCGCCTCTCGTAGCTGGTCGTAGCTGGCCAGATCCTTGCCGATGCCGAGCCCGAAACTGCGATACTCCTCGAACATGGGACGATGCCAGTCGTTCTCCGGCCAGGGGAACAACGCTCCCATTCCCATGCGGCGCGCCACCTGCATCACCTGCCAGGCGTCCTCCCTGGCCTCCCCCGGTGGTTCGACCATCTGGTTCCAGTGCTGCGTGCGCCGCTCGGAGTTACCGAACATGCCCTCGCGCTCGACCCACGCCGCCGCGGGAAGGATCAGATCGGCCATGTCGGTGGTGGGCGTCGGATAGATATCGCTCACGACGACGAAGCGGCCGTCGCCGGGCGTGCGTTCGAAGCGCTTGAGGTTCGGCAGGCTGACCATCGGGTTGGTCGTCTGGATCCACATCGCCTTCACATCGCCGCGCGTCAGCGCCCGGAACATGTCGACGGCGTGGTAGCCGGGCTTGGCGGGGAT
>SPBQ01000279.1 GCA_004525875.1 Myxococcales bacterium | reverse complement strand
CGGCTCGCGGCCGAGCAGGGGCGCGAGGTCTTCGCGGTTCCGGGCAACATCGACTCTCCGTCCTCGGCGGGCGCCAATGCGCTGATTCGCGACGGGGCGGTCCCCCTGCTCGCCCTCGACCAGGTGCTGGCCGCATGCGGCATCGACGAGGCCCCTTCCGCGCAAGATGGTGCCAGCGGCGTAAAGTCTTTGTCCGACAAGGATCTCGAGGGAGGTTCTTCGGCCGCTGTCGTGGCCGCGCTCGACCCCTCGGGTAGCCACGTCGATGACGTCGCCGAGACCGTCGGACTTGACGGTGCACGGATTATGGAGTTGTTAACTGCGCTCGAACTGGGAGGATTCGTGGAGCGACTACCCGGCGGACGGTTCGCGCCGAGCGCGGCCGTCTTCGAGCGAGGCGCCCCGCGGACACGCGATGGCAGCAAGGAAACTGAAAGCAGCCGCCGAGGGTGCGGTGACTGAGGCCGCGGGCTCGGGGAAAACGGAGACCGCCAAGAAGCGAGCGGGCGGGCCGAAGCACCTCGTCGTCGTCGAGTCACCCGCCAAGGCCAGGACGCTGAGCAAGTATCTCGGCCGCGATTTCGCGGTGGCGGCTTCGGTGGGGCACATCGTCGATCTACCCAAGAGTAGGCTCGGCGTCGACGTGGATAACGAGTTCGGGCCCCAGCAGACCCGTCGCGTGTTCGATCGTCTCGTGGGCTATCGGCCGAGCCCGCTGCTGTGGGACAAGGTCCGGCGCGGCCTGTCGGCCGGCGGCGTCCAGTCGGTGGCCGTGCGCATGATCTGCGAGCGCGAGGAATGCGCGTACTCCGAGCAGATGGGCGAGGGATTCGTGTCCGAGATGCGCGATCCCGCCGAGACGGCTGAAGCAGCCGAAGCCTCGTGAACCCGGTTACCGTCATCGGCGGCGGATTGGCGGGCTCCGAGGCCGCCTACCAGCTCGCGCGTCGTGGTGTGCCCGTGCGGCTCTGTGAGATGCGTCCGGTGCGCAGCACCGAGGCTCACGCGACCGACGGCCTCGCGGAGCTGGTGTGTTCGAACTCGTTCCGTGACGACACGCTCGGCACCGCCGGCGGCGTCCTCAAGCAGGAGATGAGGAGGCTCGGATCCCTCATCATGCGCATCGCCGACGAGACGCGCGTCCCCGCCGGTTCGGCGCTCGCCGTGGACCGGGTGCGTTTCAGCGAGCGCGTCGAGGCCGCGGTTTCCGGGCTCGACGGCGTCGAGATCGTGCGCGAGGAGATCACGCGCGTCCCCGATGACGGCCTGGCGATCGTCGCGACGGGACCTCTCACCTCGCCCGAGCTCAGCGCCGAGCTCGGGCGCTTCGTCGGAAGCCGGCATCTATATTTCTACGACGCCATCTCCCCGATCGTGACCGCCGAGTCGATCGACATGAACGTTGCGTATCGTGCGGCGCGCTACGGCAAGGGCGGTGACGACTACATCAACTGCCCGATGAACGAGGCCGAGTATGAGCGCTTCGTCGACGAGGTTCTCGCGGCCGAGTCGATGCCGCTGAAGTCGTTCGAACGCTGCGTGTACTTCGAGGGCTGCATGCCGATCGAGGAGATCGCCCGGCGCGGTCGCGAGACGCTGCGCTTCGGCCCGATGAAGCCGGTCGGGCTCGAGAATCCGCGAACGGGAAGGATGTCGCACGCCGTGGTGCAGCTACGGCAGGACGACACGGAAGGCCGGCTCTTCAGCATGGTCGGGTTTCAGACCAAGATGAAGTATCCGGAGCAGCGCCGCGTGTTACCGATGATTCCGGGTCTGCAGGATGTGGAGTTCGTCCGGCTGGGCAGCCTGCACCGCAACACGTTCCTGAATTCACCGAAGATTCTCGATCGCGCGCTCAATCTGCGCGAGCACGACACGGTGTTCGTCGCCGGCCAGCTCGTCGGCGTAGAGGGGTACGTGGAGTCGGCGGCGACGGGACTGCTGTGCGGGATCAACGTTGCGCTCGCCGCCCTCGGTGAGCCGCTGGTCGTGCCGCCCCCGACCACGTCGCTGGGCGCGCTGCTCGGCTACGTTACCGATCGCACGCGCAAGGACTTCCAGCCGATGAACGCCAACTTCGGCCTGTTCCCGCCACTCGAGCAGCGCATGCCGCGCAAGGTGAGAAAGGAAGCGATGGCCAGGCGTGCGCTCCGCGATATGGAGGCCTGGGCCATCGAGAACTGCGTTGGCATCGCGCCGCAACCGATACAGCCCGACGCATCGGCGATCTGATCGGCGCGACCTTTCCCCCTTTCCCGTCCTCCCTTGTGGGCGTGCTCGAGGCCGTATTGACACCCGGGTCCTCGAGCCCGCATATTGAATGCACGCGCAGTCTTCATGACGCGCAAGGACCGCGACGCCGCTCGAGCGCGGCGCTCGCTCGTTTCAGAAACCTTGACCCGCGGATCGTTCGGAGGATCGACGGGTCAGCTGGATGTGTTGTGGAAGGAGGCTGAGATGACCAAGCAGGATCTTATCGACACCGTTGCGAACGCCACGGGACTTTCCAAGAGAGGATCGGCAGCCGCCGTTGAGGCGACGATCGAGGGAATCACGAAGGGCATCAAGCGGGACAAACGTCTGGCGCTCTCGGGTTTCGGGACCTTCATCGTGCGCAGCCGCGCTCCGCGCAGCGGCCGCAATCCGCGCACGGGCGAGGAGATCCGGATCGAGGCGAGAAAGACCGTCGGCTTCAGGCCGGCGCCGGCACTGAAGACCGACCTCTGACCGACGCTCTCGCGGACCGACCCGGCCCCGCGAATCTCGGTACGGCCACTGCGGCGTCGGCTCTGACGGGCCTGCCTTGCCGCGGTGGCTTTTTTTTTCTCCGCTCCCGACTCATACCGATGGCCGTGGGTTCCACGGCGGCAGAGCTCCCTTCGGATCTCGCCCTTCTTGGCGATCAGCCGTGGCGCGACACGCTGGTCGCCGCGATCGCGCGGGCGGCCGATTCCGCGCTGGCCACCGCAGGAGTCTCGCGCCTGGCGCAAGCCGGCGGCGGCGGCGTTCTCGCCGCATGGCCGGTGGCCGAGCTCGATTCTCTGGCCGCGAACGTAGGCGCCAGCCCCGTTCTCACGCGCTATCTGGCCGCTTTCGGAGCCGACTGGCCCGCGGCCGCTGCGGGGTACAGGCGGCCGCCGCCCGATCGTGCCGAGCTCGAGCGCGACGCGGATCTCGCGGCCGATGCCGCGCCCGGACGCGTTCACGAGGCGGTACGCCGTCTCGCGCGTCGCGAGATGTATCGTATCGGAGCGCGCGATCTGCTCGGTCTGGCCGACCTGCCGGAGACGCTCGCCGCGATCACACTGCTCGCCGAGGTGACGATCGACCTCGCCACGTCCCGGCTGCGTGCGGCGATGGCTCGCGACCGAGGCGAGGTGATCGGGCTCGATGGTGTGCCGGTTCCGTTCGTCGTGCTGGGGATGGGCAAGCTCGGCGGCGGCGAGCTCAACTACAGCTCCGACGTCGACCTCACCTATCTCTACGGCGGCGACGCGGTGGCCGATGGTTCGCCCGCGCCGCGCGAGCACTTCGGGCGGCTGGCGACCGAGATCACACGCGCGATCGGCGAGCAGACCGTCGACGGTCTCGTCTTCCGGGTCGATCTGAGGCTTCGCCCCGAAGGCCTCAACGGTCCGCTGGTCAATGCGCTCGACAACGCGATCACGTACTACGAAGGCTGGGGCGACACGTGGGAGCGCGGCGCGCTGGCCAAGGCGCGGCCGGTGGGTGGGGACCTGGCGCTTGGACGCGAGTTCGTCGAGCAGATCGCGCCGTTCATCTACCGCCGTCATCTCGACTTCCAGACCATCGAGGACTTCCGTCGCATGAAGGAGCGGATCGACGCCGAGCAGATCCTCAAGGCGCGCAAGGGGCGTGACGTGAAGCTCTGCGCCGGTGGCATCCGTGAGCTGGAGTTCGTCGTACAGGCGCTGCAGCTCATCCATGCCGGACACGACCCCTCGCTACGCGTCGAGGGAACGATGGCCGCGCTGAGCGCGCTCGAGAAGGCGCATCTGATCGAGACCGAGCAGGCGCGTACGTTGCGTGACGCCTACCGGTTCCTGCGCAACACCGAGCACGCGGTGCAGATCCTCGAGCAACGGCAGACGCAGATGCTGCCGGCCGACCCCGACGGACTGACCGCGCTCGCGCGCCGCCTCGGTTACGGCGTGGCGCGTCGCGGGGCGCCCGCCGGGCCGGCCCTCGATACGTGCGAGGCGGACTGGGAACGGCACACGCTGGCGGTGAAGCAAGGCTTCGTTCGTTTCCTGGAGTTTCGCGCCGAGCCGGGAGCGGCCCGAGAGGAGGCCGACGCCCCGGCCGCGCCCGGGGAGGGCTCCGTTGATCCGCGCATCGCCGCGCT
>SPBQ01000336.1 GCA_004525875.1 Myxococcales bacterium | reverse complement strand
GACCTGGATCGCCTCGTCGACGGTTACGCCTTGCGCTTCGAAACTGGTGGACATGGCGAAGCTCCTAGGACTTCGACCTGTTGGTGACGTACTGCTGCCCGATCGCCATGAGGTTGTTGGCGAACCAGTAGATCACAAGGCCGGAAGGGAAGTTGACGAACATGACGGTGAAAATGACGGGCATCATCATCATCATTTTCTGTTGCGTGGGGTCGCCCGTCTGCGGCGTCATCCGCTGCTGAAGGACCATACTGGCGCCCATCAACAACGTCATCACCGGGAACCCGGGCGGATCGACGAACGGGATGGCGAACGCCCCCAAACGGTCGGGCTGGGACAGATCGTTCATCCATCCGAAGAAGGGTGCGTGGCGGAGCTCGATTGCCTGCATCAGGGCGTTATAGAGACCGAAGAACACCGGTAGTTGCACGACCATCGGCAGACAGCCGGACAGCGGATTCACCTTGTGGCGGCGGTAGACCTCCATCACCTCCTTGCTCACGCGCTCCCGATCGTCCTTGTACTTCTCCTGGATCTTCTTCAGTTCCGGCTGAATGCGTTGCATCGCCTTCATCGCCGCCGCCTGTCGCTGATTGATCGGGTAAAATGCAAGCCGGACGCCGACCGTGAGCACGACGATCGACCAGCCGTAATTTCCAAGGAACGCGTACAGGAAGTAGAGCATTTCGAGCATCGGGCGGGCGATGAACCAGAAGACTCCGAGATCGACCGCCTCGTCGAGATCGTGGCCGATGAAGGCCAGCAGCTGCACGCTCTTCGGACCAACGAACAGTCCGTAGGAAGCGCGGCCCCCGGCGTCTGCGTCCCACAGCTGCGCCTCGGCCACACCGCCCGAGGAGACGGCGACAAACTGGTACGTCGCCGGCTCGGCCGGTAGGTAGGCGGCGAGAAAATAGTGGTCGGAGTAACCGCCCCAGGACAGCGTACCGTCGAGCACGATCGGCTCGTCCAGCGAGGCCGCCGATTTATTCTGCAGCTTACCGTCGATGAATGTCGCGGGCCCTTCAGTGCCGGCGAAACGCCCGCCCGCTTCGTGGATCTGGCGGGCCCAGCCCACGCCCACGGCCGATGCGTCGACGCCTTCGACACGCAGATCAACGCTCAGCACGTAGGAGTCCCCGACCAGCTCTAGCCGCTTCGTTATCTGCCCGCCCCCCGGCAGATCCCCCACCATCGTCACGGTCGCAAGGCCGCCGCCCGAGACGCTCGAGCGATCGGCTGTAACGCGGTAGCTGACCCGGTTGTCGTTGGCTATCTGCCCGTCGCTTCTACTCCAGTGAGCGCCGAGCGGCAGCAAGGAGTCGGATGACACCATGTCGAGCCGCTCGCTGTCGGCGGCAGCGGCGGCAGCGTAGTCCTTCAGACGGAAATGCTTGATGCGGCCGCCGAACGAGGTGAAGACGGCCTCGTAGAGATCCGTCTCGACGGGCACGAGGCGTTCCGGCTCTGCGAACGCTGCAGCGAGCTCCGGCGGTACCGAGGAGCCGGCGATCGGCGGCGCCGGTCGCTGCCGCTCCAGCTCCGCTACGGGCTGGGTCGGTCCCTGGTCGACCTGCTGCGGCACCGGCGCGAACAGCGCCTGGTAGCCGAACACGATCGCCAGCGATATGAGGAACGCTAGTAGTGCTCTCTGCTCCACGCAGCGGCCTCCAACGGCCGCAGCCTTTCCGTACGTTCCCCGCTAGCTAACGGGGTCGTATCCTCCCTCACTGAAAGGATGGCATCGGGCAAGTCTCGCGAAGGCTCGTGCGGTCCCGACGATTGTTCCGTATCGCCGGATCGCCTGCATCGCGTACGTTGAGCAGGTCGGATGGAATCTACAACTGGGTCCCAGAAGAGGTGACAGGAGCCGCTGATACAGGGAAAGACAGAATAGAAGTGTAGCGGCCACGAGTCGGGACGGGGCTCGCATCGTGAGTCGCACGCCGCCGTCAGACGCTGTCGCGCCCTCGGTCAGCCGTGATCCCCAGGGTCTCTGCCAGTTCCAACTCAACATCCTTGAAGCTCAGCTTGTCCGCGCCCGCCCGTGCAATGATCAAGAGGTCATGGGCTGGCTGCAACTTGGTTCGGTGTAATCTGAAAAACTCTCTCACCCGGCGCTTCACCTTGTTCCGCTCGACCGCCGGGCCCACCTTCCGGCTCACGGTCACGCCCAGCCGGCACTCCGCTTCGGGGCCGGGGGCAAGGATCACGATGAAGTGCGGGCTCCTCGTTCCGCGATGAGCACGCTGAACCCGTAAATATTCCGAACGCTTACGAATCCTACGGGCGGGCGGAAACCTCCTGTCGAGCTCAGCGACGCGCGCGCTTGGGCGGGGTGGAGACTGCGAGTCGGACACGTCCTTTGGCCCTGCGGTTCTTGAGGACTCTGCGACCGCCGGGCGTGGCCATCCTGGCCCGGAATCCGTGACGCCTGCGGCGTCGGACATTGCTCGGTTGGAACGTTCTCTTCACGGCCGTCTCCGCTCCGTCCGTCGATCGCGTCCCACACAGGGCGAATCGACGTTTCTAACGTCGGGACATGACGATACTCACGTCAATGCCGACAGAGAAACGTTGCACAGGCCCATTCGCTTGTCAATTTTGCCATGTTTTCAGGGGTTTAAATAGAATTTCTAGGTCGAACACCCAAATCCCTGTAGAGTCCCGGACCGTCAGCGGAATTCGGGCTTCAGGCTACGGCCGAAGAGCTCACCCAGAACGTCCCCGGGGGAGAGATCTTCGTAGAGTACCCGATACGCAGCGTCGACGATCGGCATGTCGATCCCCTCCCTGTCGGCGAGGTGCTTCACCGCCTTGGTGTTCCGCACGCCCTCGGCGACCATCCGCATTCCCGACAGGATGTCGGTGACCTTCTCGCCGCGGCCGATCCGCAGGCCGAGTTGTCGGTTGCGGCTGAGATCTCCGGTACAGGTCAACACGAGGTCCCCGATCCCCGACAGGCCGGCAAGCGTCTCGGGCTTCGCCCCGAGCGCCTCCGCTAGCCGCATGATCTCTGCCAAACCACGTGTGATGATCGCCGCGCGTGCGTTGTGGCCGTATCCGAGGCCGTCGGAGACACCGGTCGAGACGGCCATGACGTTCTTGACCACACCGCCGATCTCAACTCCCACGATGTCCGTGCTCCGGTATACGCGAAGCGTGGGTGAGACGAAGCACGTCTGGATCCGCTCGGCGACGTCCGTGCTCGTCCCCGCAGCGACCACAACGGTGGGCTGCCCAGAGGCGACCTCGACGGCGAAGCTTGGGCCGGAGATCACTCCGATGCGATCGGCGTGGCCGAGTGTGTCGGCGAGCACCTCGAACATCGTAAGCAGACTCTCATCCTCGATGCCCTTGCTCGCCGAGACAACGAGAGCG
Source organism: Myxococcales bacterium (assembly GCA_004525875.1). The sequence continues at coordinate 540 of SPBQ01000336.1, read as the reverse complement.
TCGGCGGCGATGTAGGCGGCGGCAGCTTGTGCCGTCGCACGCATAGCGTGCGACGGCACCACCATCACGACAAGGTGCGCTCCCGCTAGCGCCGCTTCGAGATCAGTCGTGGCCTCGAGATTGCTTGGAAGCTTCACTCCCGGAAGATATACGCGGTTCTCGTGACGATGCTTGATCAGATCGGCGACCTCCGAGCCGCGTGACCAGATCATCACGTCCTCGTGTGCGCCGGCCAGCAGGCCGGCGAGCGCCGTTCCCCAGCTTCCCGCGCCTACGACGGCGACACGGTTGCTCATGAGTCCCCGCGTTTCACTCTTCGCTGTCGTCAGCCGGGTCGTCGCCAGGCGAATCATCCGCGTCCGACCCATCTGTCAATTCGTCGCTCGACCCCGACAGCTCCAAGCTGACTGTCTCGTCGCCGGCGTCCTCGGGCAAGGCCCCGGCCGTGGCCGGTTCCTGGTCGGCAACCATCGCCACCGAGACAACCTGCTCCGACTGGTCGTCGCCGAGCTTCACCAGTCGCACGCCCTGAGTATTGCG